>JAVHSF010000087.1:0-1562 GCA_036172035.1 Gallionella sp.
TCGTGTTCCTCGTAATACTGTGACAGCGCATCGACCATGCGTAAGGCATTGCGATTTTCCATCCAGCCCCACTCAAGCAGGAGACCTTCTGCCTGTTGCTGTTTCAAAATCAGGAGCAACAGGTCATAGCCGCGTTTCATCAACGGATAAAGAATATTTTCGGCAAAGCCGGGGAACGGTTGCATACCTTCGTCAAGGGCTAAAAACAGTTCGCCAATCACCTCAAAGCTTTGCCATGCCAGTGGATTTTTTTCCAGCCAGGCCAACCATTGGATTGAACGGTGCCAATCAATTCCAACATGATCATCCGTAAACGGCTGAAATATCTCAAACCACTTGTCATTTAATCGTTGTAGTTTCGCATCTGGCTGCAATGGTCCCGCACTGCCATCGCAAGGCTCCAGCAGGTACATGCACTTGGGTGCCGGCATTGCATTGATCAGTTGCGTTAATTTACCAAGCCCCGGAATGTTATCCTGGGCCAAGTCCAGCATGGCACTACCCAAGTTAGTCGCAGCGTGTTTAAGGAACTCAATCAAATCCGCATGTTCTGCGCGATTATCCCGTGACAATCGAGCGATCCAGAATTGGGCGCGATCAGCGGCACGCTCATGTTCACCTTGCCCGTGAAGCAGCACGACTTCGAGGTGCGCGAGTGATGAATCATTTGGAATCAGACGTTGAATATCCTGAAATACTTTCCATGCGCGAGGGTAGTCACCTTTATCAGAATGAATACAGCAGACTCGTTGCATGGCGGCGGCACGCAGGTATTTATCAGGGGCTTCAAGCCCCTTCTCCAGCATACGACTCTTCTTTACCGGATTGCCCAGATTATCGTAACAATCCAACAAGAGGTCGAAGGCGTATTCCGCCCGCTGATCCAGCTTCTCTATATGCGCAAACAGGCCTTCCAGCAATTTGATCGCATCCTTGGTTTTGCCTTTGTCCATCCATGTACGAGCGACATAAGCCAGCTCATCAAGGTCCATATAGGTAAACGGCAATTGGGCAAACTGTTTAACCGACAGCTGATTCAGCACGTGCAGCAACATGCTGAAACTTTCCATTTGGCTGTCTAACGCTTCAGCTGGCAAGCAACATTGTTTGTATTTTTTGCCAGAGCCGCAGGGGCAAGGGAAATTACGTTCCGGCTTATGGAGCGGACTGGGGCGAAAATGATTGTCAGGCAATGGGGTTTTATTCCAGATCATCCGTGCCATGTTGTACAGCAATGCACGGCGAGCCAGCTGGTCATCAGGTAACTGTCCGACCATGTTAGGGGCAATATCCGCTGCCGAGTCACGAAACCAGCGAATGAACGAATCAGGGTTCTGCGTGCGAATGATGTGTAACGCTGACATATCCAGCAAGCATTCCAGCTCATCAGCCGCCCCATCCATTTCAATATCGTTCAACTTATCCATCGTTCATCCAAATAATTACGTGTGCGTTTGCGAGAGAATCAGAAGCAGATGCCTGTTCAAAGTTTTCCACTTTCAGCAGAATCAGGCGGTTGGCACACCATGATAATTTTTCTCAACCAAACTTTTTAGTTTCGC
>JAVHSF010000088.1:0-7314 GCA_036172035.1 Gallionella sp.
ACAATCTCTTCCCGGCTGACCACCGCCGTACCCAGTTTACCGACCACAATACCCGCCGCACGGTTGGCTATACGCATGGCATCCGACAAGTCCGCGCCACTCGCCAACATCACGGCCAGCGTTGCGATCACGGTATCTCCAGCACCGCTGACATCGAACACTTCCCGGGTATGCGTGGGTTCATGCAACACTTCATTGGCGCGAAACAGACTCATGCCGTCTTCGCTACGCGTAACCAACAATGCTTCAAGCTGTAATTCCATGCGTAATCGTTCGGCTTTGGCATTCAGCTCTGCTTCGGTTTTCCAGCTTCCAGCCACCTCCCGGAACTCGCTGCGATTAGGAGTCAGCAGCGTCGCACCACGATAACGCGCGTAGTCATCGCCCTTGGGATCAACCAGCACCGGCTTACCGGCGGCACGTGCCAAGCGCATCATCTCGGCAATATGCGCCAACCCCCCCTTGCCATAATCCGACAGAATAACGACATCGGCCAGGGGTAATTGCAGACAAAAATCTGCCAAAGCTGCATGTAATACTTCATGGCTGGGTGGCGTTTCAAAATCTATGCGCAGCAATTGCTGATGGCGTGCGATAGCGCGCAATTTAATGATGGTGGAAATGCTTTTATCGCGGTGCAGCAGCGCATTCAGATTGTCATGTTCAGCCAGCAAACGCTCCAGACATTCCCCCGCCTCGTCGTTACCGACTACCGACAACAAAGTTGCCTGCGCACCCAGCGCGGCAATGTTACGCGCCACATTGGCCGCGCCGCCGGGACGCTCTTCGACACGTTCAACTTTGAGTACCGGTACAGGTGCTTCGGGCGAAATTCGATTCACATCGCCGAACCAGTAACGGTCTAGCATCACATCACCCACGACTAAAACCCTGGCACCCGAGAATACCGGCAGGACGCTCATGTCAGCCCTCTAATTTCCTGATTGATGTCCAGCAAAGCCTGCAAGGGGTCAGGGGATTTGGTAATCGGACGGCCGATGACCAGATAACTGGAACCGGCTCGAATCGCAGCTTGAGGGGTCATCACCCGTGACTGATCGTCAAGACTGACATGTTCCGGGCGTATGCCCGGCGTAACCAGAGCGAATTTGTTGCCACACTGTTTGCGCAACATTACGGTTTCCTGCGCGGAACAGACCACCCCGTCCAGACCTGCTTCCTGTGCAAGTTTTGCCAGCCGCAACACCATCTCTTCTGGAGTGGACGTGATACCTAAGTCGGTAATATCTTCCTGCGCCATGCTGGTCAGCATGGTGACGGCGATTAGCTTGGGCGGACGCGCGCTATTGGATACCGCAATTTGCGCCGCTTCCAGCATCCTCCGGCCACCCAGTGCATGAACGTTGATCATCCATATACCCAGATTTGCCGCCGCCTTGCAGGCTTGTGCAGTGGTGTTGGGAATATCGTGAAACTTCAAATCCAGAAATATCTCAAATCCGCCACGCATCAACTGCTCCAGCAGAATCGGCCCTGTCGCGGTAAATAATTCCTTGCCAACTTTGAGACGGCAAAGCTCGGGCGACAAACGATGCGCAAGTGCCAACGCCGGGGCTGCGCCCGGAAAATCAAGCGCAACAATAATTTTAGGATCGTTCATAAAGGGAGACCACTTTCCTCATCTCGTCGGGGTGCATAACTATCCCACGCCTGACAGGCCGGGCAATGCCAGTAAAATTTATGTGCTTTAAAGCCACAATGGCTGCAATGATACATCGCCAAACTGCGTGTGCGTTTATGTATCAGATCCTTGACCAGTTGGACATCGGCACGTTTGTCCATTGGAAGTTCCAGCAAACGCGCCTCAAGCAACTTATCCAATCCCAGCAAACTCGGGTTGCGTTCAAGTTCATCATGTACCAATTTATAGGCAGACGACGACCCCTGGTATTTCAAAAGACCGTCAAACACCACGTTCAAAAGATCAATAGAATGATATTTAATCAGGTAGTTGCGTAACAAAGCAATACACTCAGCTTCACGTCCCAGACGACTGTAAGCCTTTAACAGGGATTCGCCGACCAGCGGTAAATATTGCGCATCCTGCGTTTCTATCCCCTGCCAGAGTACGATCGCCTCTTCAACCTTGCCGTCTGCAATCGCCATATCACCCAACATAATGGTGGCTCGCACACTAACCGGACAGTCATTCAGTGCTTGTTGCAAATGCTCGCGTGCCGCCAATACGTTGCCTGATGCAATCTCGTCAGCGGCCAGTTCACAATAAAAAAAAGCGATTTGTTTGGCATATGACTGCCCAGACAGACCTGACAATTTCTGTGCGGCAGAAATAGCTTTCAGCCAATCGCGTTCCTTCTGAAACAGTTCCAGCAAAAACGCCCAGGCAGGATTGACATAGGCGGAGTTTTCCAACTCGCGGAATAGATGTTCGGCTCTATCCAGTATGCCGGCCTTGAGATAGTCCTGAGCCAATTCAAAAATGGCATGTTGGCGCTTATCATCATCCAGATCGGCACGATCTACCAGGTTATGATGCATACGCAAGGCCCGATCCACTTCGCCGCGACGCCGGAACAAACTACCCAGCGCAAAGTGCAACTCGACGGTTTGCGGATCAACCTTGACCACCTCGATAAATGCCTTAATAGCTTCGTCCGGTTGCTCATTGAGCAGGAAATTCAAACCCTGAAAATAAGATTCTGGCAAAGCAGTAGATTCAGAGAGCAAATCCTTGATATCTATGCGCGCGGCCCACCACCCCATACCAAAAAAAAGCGGAAAAACAAGCAGCATCCACGGTTCAAATTCCATCAAACACCCACACGATAAGGAAAAGCCAATAACGGAACATGCTGCCACAGAAACGCCCGGCAGTTAAGGCACACTAACATGAACGATTTATGCGGCACATCCCCAATCAATCAAAAACCAGACGCGGGGAGGTGGAATTAACCCACCCGATGCGACTGAACCTGACAAAATCGTCAACTTCAGGGGTAAATATAAATGCCATTGAGCATGGCGAACTTTGCAACGAGACACGGACGAAAATACGCCATTACGGTGTTCGACCTTGCCGAATCAAAAACGGAGGTCTATTCACATAACAGGCTTGGCAACTTCTTCATTCTCTATAGAAATCTTTTTGATATTGCCGATCTCCCTCTTCAGTCGGAATATCTCACGACGCTGGCGAAACCAGATACCTAAAGTAGCCAATATTCCCAAACCCACACCCACTGCAAAAAACGACAACATGACAATCACCAGCGTAGATTGCCATTCATAGCCAAAAAAATAATACACCGTAACAGGTTGCGCATTTTTTAGCGCAAAACCCAGCAACACGATGAACAGACACATTTGAAAAAAACCGCTAATAAAACGCATTTGGGTAATCTCACCTCACATTGACACCGCGTGAAAATAGCACAAAAAAAATGGTGGTGATACCTTTCCAGTATCACCGCCATTCAATAAAACGCTTAAACGATCAGGATTCTTCTTGTCCGACCCGCTCTCTAAGCTCCTTGCCTGCCTTAAAGTGCGGAACATATTTGGCTGGCACTTTAACCTTGTCACCCGTCTTGGGATTACGTCCCAGACGTGGGGGACGGTGATTCAAGCCAAAGCTGCCAAACCCCCGAATCTCGACACGCCCCCCACGCGACAGCGTGGAGGATAACGCGTCCAGAATCACCTTGACTGCCAACTCGGCATCCTTGGCGAGTAACTGCGGATGCAATTCAGCCAGCTTGGCAATTAAATCAGAACGAGTCATGCTATCCCCCCAAAAGTTAAGCGTCTGTCTTGCCGCTAGCCATTTTAGCCTTCAGCAAGGCACCCAGATTGGTCGTACCTGCGTTGGCCGTATTATCAGAAGCCATTTTTTGCATGGCAGCCGAATCTTCAGCCTTGCTCAATGCCTTGACAGATAAACTGATACCGCGATTTTTGCGGTCAACATTGATAATCATCGCCTTGACGGTATCGCCTTCCTTCAGATGCGTACGAATATCTTCAACACGATCAGCCGACAACTCTGATGCCTTAAGATAAGCCTCTACATCGCCGTCCAGAGCAATGACCGCACCGCGCGCATCCAGAGATTTCACCGTACCCGTTACGATGGCACCCTTCTCATGGCTGGTAGCAAAGCCGCCGAAAGGGTCACCTTCCATTTGCTTGATACCCAGAGAGATACGCTCACGCTCAACATCAATAGACAGAACAACGGCTTCAACTTCGTCGCCCTTCTTGTAGTTGCGTACCACTTCTTCACCTGGCTGAGTCCACGACAAGTCAGACAAATGCACCAGACCGTCAATATCGCCATCCAGACCGATGAACACGCCAAAGTCAGTGATGGACTTGATTTGCCCCTTGACCTTGTCGCCACGCTTGTTGTTGATTGCAAAGTCATCCCAGGGATTGGATTGACACTGCTTGATACCCAGTGAAATACGGCGACGCTGTTCGTCTATTTCCAGGATCATCACTTCAACTTCATCGCCCACTTGAACGATTTTGGAAGGATGAACATTCTTGTTGGTCCAGTCCATTTCTGAAACATGTACCAGCCCTTCAATACCTTGTTCGATTTCAACGAATGCGCCGTAGTCGGTCAGGTTAGTGACCTTGCCGAACATGCGCGTACCTTGTGGGTAGCGACGTGCCAGACCATTCCAGGGATCATCGCCCAATTGCTTGATACCCAGCGATACACGGCTCTTCTCTTCATCAAACTTGAGCACTTTCGCTTCGATTTCGTCGCCCACAGCCAATACTTCTGAAGGATGTTTGACACGACGCCACGCCAGATCAGTGATGTGCAACAGACCGTCAATACCGCCCAGATCAACGAATGCACCGTAGTCGGTGATATTTTTAACGATACCCTTGACGATTGCGCCTTCCTTGAGGTTTTCCATAACCGCTTCACGATCCGCGCCCATAGAGGCTTCCAGCACGGCACGACGGGAAACGACTACGTTGTTACGGCGACGATCCAGCTTGATGACCTTGAATTCCATGGTCTTGTTTTCGTAAGGGGTCGTATCCTTGACCGGACGGATGTCAACCAGAGAACCCGGCAGGAATGCACGGATACCGTTGACCATCGCAGTCAGACCACCCTTGACCTTACCGCTGACAAAACCTTCAACGATCTTGCCTTCTTCCATGGCCACTTCCAGATCGTGCCATGCAGCCAGACGCTTGGCCTTTTCACGGGACAACTTGGTTTCGCCATAGCCATTCTCAAGCGATTCGATTGCAACAGTGACGAAGTCACCGGCAGCAACTTCAAGCTCACCTTTATCATTCAGGAATTCCTCGACAGGAATCCAGCTTTCGGACTTCAGTCCGGCATTAACAACCACAACGTTGTGATCTACGCGCACAACTTGTGCGGTGATCAGTTCGCCCGCGCGCATTTCCTTGCGCGTCAGGCTTTCTTCAAACATTGCTTCAAAACTATCTGGATTAAGTACAGCGTTAACAGTTGCGTTCATCGAATACACCTAAGATTTTTCTGTTTGCACAGAGGTTAGTTAAAAACCCACAAGACAGGGCATCCTATGGGGCCAAGCATTTCGTTCTGTAACCCGCCAGCACCGCCTCGACCGCCTGCTCAATGGTAAGCAAAGTGGTATCCAGCAGTATAGCGTCCGGCGCCTGTTGCAGGGGAGCTGCGCTACGACGGGTATCTCTTTCATCGCGCGCCCTGATGTCCTGCAAAAGGGCGGCAATACTAGCATTCATTCCTTTTTCTTTCAACTGCTTATAACGCCGTTCGGCACGCGCTTCGGCTGAGGCCGTCAAAAAGATTTTAAGCACTGCATCCGGGAACACCACCGAGGCCATGTCGCGGCCATCCGTGACCAAACCCGGGTTACGCCTGAAGGCGCGCTGCTTTTCCAGCAATGCAGCACGCACCTGATGCAGTGCGGCCACTTTAGAGGCATATCCGCCCATCGTTTCAGAACGCAATTCATCGCCCACCAGCGCGCCATCCAGCCAGACTTCGCCACCCTCGAAACGAATATCCATGCTGCCTGCCAGCACCGTAAGCGCGGCCTCATCATCCAGCCCGATGCCGTCGCGCTGCGCCGCCGTCGCCAGCAGCCGGTACAGCGCGCCGCTGTCCAGATAGTGAAAGCCCAAGGCTGTGGCGACGCGCGCCGCCACCGTCCCCTTGCCCGAGGCCGATGGGCCATCTATCGCGATCACCGGAACCGGCTGTGTCACACTGGCAAACGCAGTGAAATACTCCGGGAAGGTCTTGGCCACGCAAGCAGGATCATTGACGCGTATGCCCACCCCGCCAAACGCCGCCAGCGAGAAACACATCGCCATGCGGTGGTCATCGTAAGTGTCTATGCCTGCAACAGGATTGAGGATAGAGGATCGAGGATCGAGTAAAAGCAGCGATTCCGATTTTCTCAATCCTGATTCCTCAATCCTCAATCCCGTCACCCGGATGTAATCCGCGCCCTCTTCCACCGTCGCACCGACCTTGCGCAATTCCTTGGCCATCGCCGCGATACGGTCAGTTTCCTTGACACGCCAGCTGGCGATGTTGCGCAAGGTCGTCGTGCCATCCGCAAACAGCGAGGCCACCGCCAGCGTCATCGCCGCATCAGGAATATGGTTGCAATCCAGATCAATGGCCTTCAATCGGCCACTGGCAGGCGCGGATGCTTCAATCCAGTTGTCGCCCATTCTAATTTGCGCGCCCATCTTGGCCAGTTCTTCGGCAAAACGCACATCGCCCTGAATACTGCTGCTACCTACACCAATCACACGCACCGGCCCGCCGCCGATTGCGCCTGCGGCCAGAAAATATGAAGCGCTTGAGGCATCGCCTTCCACGTATATCTCACCAGGTGCAACATAACGACTGCCCGCCGCCACGGTAAAGCTTTGCCAGCCATTGCGCTCTACCGATACGCCGAAGCGCGCCATCATCGCCAGCGTAATCTCGATATACGGTTTTGAAATCAGTTCGCCGACCACCTCAACGGTCACTTTGCGATTCAGCAAAGGCAGCGCCATCAGCAAAGCCGTCAAAAATTGACTGGACACATTACCGCGCACTGATACGTTTGCTTCACCGGAGAGCGTCGCTGGTTTAATCTGCAATGGCGGAAAACCCTCGTTCGCCAAATAATCAATATTCGCGCCCAGCCCACGCAGCGCCTCCACCAGATCACCAATCGGGCGTTCATGCATGCGCGTCACGCCCGACAAAGTGTAATTTCCGCCCGATAAAGCCAGCGCCGCCGTCAGCGGACGAAATGCCGTACCGGCATTACCCAGAAACAGCTCGGC
>JAVHSF010000089.1:0-1550 GCA_036172035.1 Gallionella sp.
GTTGTGCCTTGCACCATCACAGTTGCCGCTATTTTTTTGCTGGATGCGCACGCGATTGTGGGCGCGCAATTGATTGCGCGATGCTCGCCTAACAAACCTAGCGCAGCCTCCAATTTTTCCCATTGCAGTTCATCGCGCGGCAAGCCCAATCTCAAGCTGGGCGGCTCTGAAAAGAAGCGCGTCAACACGCTTTGCTGCGCCAGTTGCGTATGAATTTCTTCGGCATCGCAGCACTCTACCCAAGCGAACAAAGGCGTGCTGCCGCTTACCTGCAAGCCATGCTGCGCCAGTAAGGCGCACAGGCGCGCGCTGGCTAACGGCAAATTTTTTCGTGTTGCCGCTTGCCATGTCTCGTCCTGCAACGCGCGGCGCACTGCATAGCGCGATGGTGCGGCAATCGGCCACGGGCCGAGTAATTCGCGCAGTTCATCAAGGGTATTTGTAGGCGCGAAAACGAAACCGACACGCGCCCCCGCCAAGCCAAAAAATTTACCGATGGAACGCAGCACGATCAAACCTGCGCGTGGAGAGTCACCCAGCAGACTGTGTTCTGGCATGGCATCCATAAAGGCTTCATCTACGATGAGTGTGCCGCCGCGCGCCGCCAGTTTTTCATGCAACGCCAAGAGTTCTACACGGCTAAAAAGCCGCCCGGTGGGGTTGTTAGGATTGACGATGACGACGATTTTTATCGCCGCATCGGGCTGCAAAAGCTGCGTAGCAGATACGGCTAAAACTTCGTGCCCCGCTTGCTGCCAAGCGTATGCGTGTTCGGCGTAACTGGGTGCGAGCAGTGCGACACGGCCAGGCGAAAATAAACGCGGCAGCGTTTGTATCGCCGCTTGTGAACCCGCCACGGCAAGCAGTGAATTGCAACCGTAATACGCACTCGCTGCCGCCGTCAAATCGTCCTCGTCTTGCGGCAGGGCTTGCCACACGTTTTGCGGCACGACAGGCACTAACCAGCCGTTGGGATTCACGCCCGTGGATAAATCCAGCCAGTGTTTTACGGCGATGCCGTAGTATTGCGCGGCTCGAATGAGTTGTCCGCCATGCTCAAGCATGAGCCAGCTCCCACGCGCCAGATACGACAAAAATCAGCGTGACCCAGCACCACAGCACACGTTGCACCAAAGCGACGGCGCGCGGGATGTCGTCATTGCAAACTTTTGTGCCACAGCCCAACAGGGGACGCGCCTCATTCGTGCCGTGATAGCTGGCCGCGCCACCAATTTGTATTTGTAATGTGCCAGCACCTGTTGCCATGACCGGCCCCGCGTTCGGGCTATCCCACAACCGTGCTTGGCGGTACCAGCATTGCAGCGCATTGCGCGTGTTGCCCAGCAAGGCGTAACTCAACGCGGTCAGTCGTGCGGGCATAAAGTTCAGCGCATCATCGAGCCGCGCCGCCGCCCAGCCAAAATAGTGGTAGCGCGCATTGCGGTAGCCCCACATCGCATCCAGCGTATTGCTCAAGCGATACAACAGCACGCCGGGCAGCCCCGCGACGACATACCAAAACAGTGCGGCAAAGATCGCATCGTTACCGT
>JAVHSF010000090.1:0-6025 GCA_036172035.1 Gallionella sp.
AATGTTATTTTTTCCCATTAGTTTGAGGAGTTGGTGCGGAATCAGGCGGCCAAATGCGTTCTCGGTTTGTTTTAAAACATCCAGTAATTTTTTGTGTTCGTGAGTCGTTCTGTTATTCAGTAGCTCTTCCTGTGTCAGCCTTTCTTTAAGCAGGGTGAGTTGTTCCGTATTGCGTGTGTTATTCCATTCCGCGCGTGATGAGCGGCTCGCCAATCCAAGTATGGAGGCAATCAGAACGCCGCTCAGGAATACTGTCCATTGTTTGTCAACACCGGTAAAGTAGATTGCCGCCACGAGCAGGAGTACGACAAAAACGGCTGCCATGGCGGACAAGTAGGGCTGAATCAGGCGAATCATCTGACTAAAACGCATTTCGTGCCTTTCCCCTGGTTGGACTATGGTGATTATGCACCCGGTTTATGGATCAATGTTTGAGTGTGTATAGGGCGGTACAACTTTCGCTGACCAGTGCCGGGCCGCGATAAATCAGGCCGCTGTATATTTGCACCAGCGATGCGCCCGCCCGGATTTTTTCGGCAGCGTCCGCGCCGTTCAGGATGCCGCCTACCCCGATGATGGGGATGGCACCTTGCAATTCGGCGGCAAGCCGGCGGATTACGGCGGTGGATTTGCACTTTACTGGTGCGCCACTCAAACCACCTGTTTCCGCGCTATGCGGCAGGTTTTCGACCCCCTCGCGCGACAGCGTGGTGTTGGTGGCGATTACGCCATCCATGCCATGTTGCAGCAATAGTCGGGCGATTTGCGCAATCTGTTCGCCTGCCATGTCAGGTGCAATTTTCAGGGCGATGGGTACATATTTGCCGTGCAAGTCGGCGAGCTTGCGCTGCTCGGCCTTGAGTAGGGAGAGCAGGTTTTCCAGCTCGGTTTCGTCTTGCAACTGGCGCAGATTTTTGGTGTTGGGCGAGGAGACGTTGATGGTGATGTAGCTGGCGTGTGCATACACTTTGCGCAGGCAGATCAGGTAATCGTCGGCGGCATTCGCTATGGGGGTGACGGCATTCTTGCCGATATTGATGCCCAAAATTCCTTTGAAGTCAGCTTGCTGGACGTTGCGGATCAGTTGATCAACCCCGTCATTATTGAAGCCCATGCGATTGATGATGGCCTTGGCCTGCGGCAGGCGGAACAGGCGCGGCCTGGGGTTGCCTGGCTGTGGCAGCGGCGTGACCGTGCCGATCTCGATGAAGCCGAAGCCCAGCGCAGCCAGCCCGTTGATACAGTCGCCGTTCTTGTCCAGCCCCGCTGCCAGCCCGACGGGATTGGGAAATACAAGCCCCATCACGGTGCGCGGATCGTCGGGAATGCGCGGCGCAAGTAGACCGCTCAAGCCCAGCGAATAAGCCGCGTTCAGGCCAGTGAGCGTGGCATGGTGGGCAGTTTCCGGGTCGAGCTGAAACAGCGCGGGGCGGAGCAAAGCATACATATTCAAACTTTCATTATCAGGCGATCACTCGCCATTTACCGACCTGCGTCGGTCTTTAACTTTTTTTGACGACGACCGGAATCGGGAATTTTTTCTTTTGCGTGAACAGGCTGCTACGCGATTTGCCGCGCCAGTTTTCTGCAATCACATCGCCCAACTGCAAGCACAGCAGGCCAAACAGGGCAAAGCCGGCTTGCGCCAACAGCGGGCTGGAAAAATTGATTTGCAGGTTGGCATTCGTTTGGTAAGTCGCAACGGCGAGATTGCCCACCACGATGCCGGCAAATACCGTACACACGATACGCCCCCAGTCGCCCGTTTTCGGACCGGAAAAAATGGTGCTTTCATGCCATAAAATTTGCAGCGCGAGCAGCAGTAGCAGCGGCGCGAGCCAGAACAGCCAGAATAGTTGTGCCGTCCACGACGCGCCGCCGAGCAGGCCGAGCAGGGCGAGTGGCAGCAGGATGAAGGTCAGCGTTTCGCCCCCGGCGGGCGTGAAGGAAGCGCGGAAGGCGAGGAATCTGAGTACGCCGGGGAACACGGCGAGCAGTGCGCGGGTGACGAGTACGGCGGGCGCGAGCAGCGCAAATACGGGGGTATAGAGCAGGATTTGCACGGGTGCTGAATTGTCCTGAGCCACGCTCCAGCTTGCCACGAATACGTTCATGTAGCTGAGCAGCCAGCCGAGCAAGGCACTGGCGAGGCTCATGCCGATGAAGTAGGCGCGCTGTGTGGCGAATGGGCTATTGCCGGTGAGTCGCTTGATGGTGTGATTGACCAGCAGCACATAGAACAGCAGCATCAGACTGGTGCGCAGGGTGGGTGTCAGGGTTTCCTCTGTGGTGGTGGCGGCATTGAAAGCGAGGTCGCCCCATGCGCCGCCGTTCAACAAAAGCCCTGTCAGCGGCAACAGCAGCAGGGCGGAAACAAAAATGGTCAAACGTGTTTTCATGCGGTTTTCCTTTGATCTGGTTTGCTATCGTTTCAGTTCACGACTGGCTATCAAGTGCTTGCCACGCACCGTTTTGCAAGCCTTGCGCGGGTTGGTACCGGCTCTTGTACGACATTTTGCGGCTGTCCTTGATCCAGTAGCCGAGGTAAACATAATCCAGCTCCAGTTTGCGGCACAGCTCGATTTGCCACAGTATGTTGTACACACCGAAGTTTGCGCGCGGTAAATCAGGCTCGTAGAAAGTATAAACCGAAGACAGTCCGTCGCTGAGCAGGTCAATCACGCTGACCATGCGCAGCACGCCTTGTTTATCCTGTGCCGTGCCGCACGGTTCGCGGAATTCTACCAGCAGTGTGTCAACATGGCTTTGCAATAAAAAGGTCTGATAGGCTTCGTGATCGCTATTGTCCATGCCGCCTTCGGGGTGGCGCACGCGCTGGTAGCGTTGATATAGCTGGAAATATTCGGGTTTGTCTTGTAGCGGATGCAGGCTGGCCAGCAGTTGCGCGTGCTGCTTCCACGCCCGTTTTTGTGAACGGTTCGCCTGAAACAACCTCGCCGGAACGCGCATTTGGGTGCAGGCACTACAGGCATCGCAATGAGGGCGATAGGTGAATGTGCCGCTACGCCGGAAGCCATGCCGCACCAGCTCGGAATAGAGTGGCGTGTTGATTAAAAACGAGGGCGTGGCGACTTGCGAGCGCGCCTGAAAATCAGGCAAATAGCTGCACGGATAGTGCGCGGTCAGATAAAAATGCAGCGCCGAGATAGGAACATCGTGCAATAAGCTCATTTGAATGAATCGGTATCGAATTGCCAGGATTGACGGGGAGGCAAGTTTACCAAGACTTCCAGTTGTGTGATGAATTCACTGCGCGGAATTTCTCTCGCACCCAGCGAGGCGAGGTGCGGCGTATACATCTGGCAATCTATCAGCGGGGGGGTGGGCGTGTTTTGCCAGCGCAGCAGTTGGCGGGTCAAATGCGCCAGCGCGATTTTTGATGCATTGCTGGCGAAGCTGAACATGGATTCGCCATAGAACATCTGGCCGAGGACAACGCCATACAAGCCGCCGACCAGCTTGTCGTCCACCCAGGTTTCGACGGAATGGGCAAATCCCCGTTTGTGCAGCGCGCAGTAGGCGGCGATCATTTGCTCGTCTATCCAGGTTCCTGCCTGTCCTGCACCTGGCTTTCTCGGTCGGGGGGCAGCGCAGGCGCGCATGACCCGCTCGAACGAGGTGTCGGTGCGTACCCGATAGTGGCTGTTGCGCAGCACTTTCTCCAATGATTTCGAAATAATAAATTCCTTTGGTATCAATATCATGCGCGGTGTTGGACTCCACCACAACACCGGGTCGCCGGGGCTGAACCAGGGAAAAATGCCGTGGCGATAGGCTTCCAGCAAACGCTCGGGTGAGAGCGACAGACTCGCTGCCAGCAAGCCGTTCGGTTCGCGCAAAGCCTGCGTGACAGGCGGGAACGGGGTGTCTTCAGTTAACCACGGAAGCATCTGAACCAGCCATGAGTGATATGTACAGTAGGCATTTTATTGATTATATTGCCGGGGTTGGTCGGGTGTGGGACGTCATTAACGGTCGCGGCTTAGAAGGCTACAGCATGTTGGCAAGATTGTTTGGTAAAAAATGTAATCACCCCATGGCGGATGTGAAATCTGCGCAGGCGTTGCTGGCGGGTTTGCCCAAAAACGACATGCTCAAATCGGCGGTGGAATTAACCGACTGGCTGGAATCTGTTACCGATTGCGAAGCGTTCGGTTTGGCAGATCAATTCGCCGTGATCAATGTGCTGGATGAACGGGCGCAACAGTGTTCGCGCAAGCTGCAAGCCGAGTATTTTACGCTGCTGGATTTGCACGTTTTTCAGGGTAATCGTTTGTGTCTGGTGCTGGGTAATCTGGCGCGACAGACCACGCAAGCCTATCTGATGCTTTTTAACCGTTATTGCAAGGGCGATAAGGAAGCTGTCGCCTTCAAGGCATCGCTGCCCTTGTTGGTGGCGCGGGCGGTGCGAGCCGAGCGGGAATGCTTGAAATATGCCTCCCTCCATTACGCACCGCATGAAAATGCTGTTTGGGATACGCTCGCACAGCTCTACCGCCATGCCGGGCAACAGAATTACCTGGATACCCGGTTGCGTCTTTATTCGACTAACACGGAACTTACTTCAGTCAAGTTTGAGGCGGGGCAGATGCTGGCATGGTATGCCTGCGGGGTGAATTCCCTTAGCACTAGAGGGATGCATCTTGCCGAGCGTCTTATCGGTCATTATGGTGATGCTATCGAGATAACCGCCAGGTTGACCGAACACGCTCTGTTTGGCTTTGATCTGGCGCACCCGTTTGAACCCGTGCGCGTCGCGCTTGATTCGACCGTACACCCGCAGATGCGTTATATCGGTATGGCCGGGATGCAAGCCGGGCTGGAAACCTTGCTGAATTCTCTGGAGAAAGATTTTGTTCCGCCAGAGATCAATTTGGGCGGGGTATTCCGCGCCGAATGGGTACTTGAAGCCGTCAAACATATCGTGGCTGTGCTGCGTTCCCCGCCATTACGCAGTGGTAAGCGGCTGGAAATGGGGGGCATCATGAAGGTGGTAAGCGGCTATGACAATCTGCTCGAACGCTGCCTGGATTTGGCGCAACAAGGTAAGGCCTGCGCGTTCGAGGAATGGGCGCTCGATAATGTCAGTGCCAGTGGTTTTAGCGCCATCCTGAAGGGGCGTGGGATAGAGAGTATAGGCATAGCCAATTTGCTGGGTATACAGGTGATGGGTACTCGGCATCTGGGGGTGGCCGTTGTGCGGCGTTTATTGCAGGATGGCAAGGGGGGCTTGCAGGTGGGCGCGGAGGTGCTGGCCAACCAGGTTGCACTGGTCAACGTGCGTCAAAGTGTGGGCGGCGGATCGGGAAACGCGCTGCCTGTGCTATGGCTGTATGAAAAATCGGGCAGTAAACAGGAGGTTGCGAGATTGCTCTTGCCAGCCGGTAGTTTTTCCATGAATCGCAGCCTGGTAAGCCGTTTCGAGGAGAAAAATTACTTGTTGATTCCAGTCGGGCTGGAAGAAAGCAATGAAGATTATGAGCTGGCCAGCTTTCGCACCATCGAGCAAGTTTGAAATGAGGGCTTGATAGATGATGCGCGTAGCGGCTGTCAGCCAGGCGACGGCGATGCTTATGGTTTATGGATTGTGGTTTGGTCTGCGCTCAAGTTTTTATGTGGACACTGTTTATTGGTACAGTCTGCATAGATATAGAGCGAATGATCGCGAATGCTGAAAGCGTGTTCGATCGCTACTTTTTCTTGCCGCGCTTCTATGGCCGCATCGTAAAATTCCTCCAGATGGCCGCATTGCATGCACACGATGTGGTCATGGTGCTTGCCCTGATTGAGTTCGAAGACCGACTTCCCGCCTTCAAAGCAGTTTCGCACCAATAACCCGGCTTGTTCAAACTGGGTCAATACGCGATAAACCGTGGCCAGCCCCACGTCGTCGCCACTTGCCAGTAACAATTTGTAAATATCCTCCGCACTCAAATGGTGTTCCTGGCTGGATTCGAACAGGCTCAATATCTTGAGCCGTGGTGTAGTGGATTTCAGGCCGACA
>JAVHSF010000090.1:6125-7274 GCA_036172035.1 Gallionella sp.
ACAGTTGAACGGGAATGTGCTTTTTGAACGCGCGTTTGGCAGGGCGGATGAGGATGGTGTGCCATTCAGTACGAATCTGGGCTATCAGTGGCAAGTGAAATACCGCTGGCTGGCTACTTTGGGTTTTGGCGTGCAGGGCTTCGGTGAGATGGGGAAGTGGAACCGCTTGTCAGCACAGGCAGTGCAGAACCATCGTGTCGGCCCGGCTATTTTTGGCAAGTTACCCCTCGGTAATCAGCGGACTATCAAGTACAACGCCGCCTGGCTGGTTGGGGCGAGTGCCGCCGCTCCCAACCCTATTCTCAGGATGACGCTCGAATACGAATTCTGAGCCAAGTCTCTATATCGTGCAATTCTGCTTTGTTTACAGAATGTTGCATGGGGTAGTCGTGCCATTCGACACGATAGCCAGATGCCAATATTTCATCTCTTGAAGCGATGCCCAACGAGTAAGGCACGACGGGGTCGTCATGGCCATGCGCCATAAAGATCGGTGTGAGTCGTGAGTCTGGCGTGGCTTCTGCGCTGACTGTCGCGCCCAGCGGCAAATAGGCAGAGAGCGCCAGCACACCGGCCAGCGGTACGCTCAGTCTTAATGCGGTGTGGAGTGCGATTGCGCCACCTTGGGAAAATCCTGCCAGAAAAATATGCTGTGGCGCGATGCCGCGCGCGACTTCCTGTGCGATCAGTGCCTCGATGGCCGTTTGCGATGCGTATATGCCTGCCGCATCCTGTTGCGCGTTAATATCATTTCCCGAAATGTCATACCAGGCGCGCATCACATAACCGCCGTTTACCGTGACGGGGCGTTGGGGTGCATGGGGAAAAACATAGCGCACGGCGGCGGGCAGGTTCAATTCATCCACAATGGGCACGAAATCCTCACCGTCCGCCCCCAGACCGTGCAACCAGATGATGCTGAACGTCGGTTTTTCGCCCGTCTCAAGGGTGATGTGCGGAAGAATTGCAGTCATGTAATGTTCCTGTTCGTGGTTTTATGCGGTTTACCCGGCGAGTACGATACCCGACCAGCATGAAATTAAAGTTTTATGAAATTTTGCCGATACCAGCAACACTGGCGAGTGAATCGCCAGGTAGTGAACGATACAGCGGGGATCAAATGAAAAGTTCAATAACACCAACTTCAAT
>JAVHSF010000091.1:0-1530 GCA_036172035.1 Gallionella sp.
GATTTGCGCTGGAAGTTGTACAGCGATTTCTTCTGTTCGGGCAGTTCGCTGACATCGCTTTCCACGAAGCCGCGTTCGATGAACCAGTGCGCGGTGCGGGTGGTGAGGACGAACAGTTTCTTCAGACCCTGCGCTTTGGCGAGGTCGGTCATATGGTTGAGGATGGCTTCGCCGTAGCCGCGATCGCGGCATTGCGCGTCCACCGCCATGCAGGCGAGTTCGGCGGCTTGTTCGTCGGGAAAGGGGTAGAGCGCGGCACAACCGATGATGCGGTGGCTGTGTTCCAGCACGATGAAACGCTCGATCTCGCGTTCCAGCAGTTCGCGCGAACGGCGCACCAGGATGCCGCTTTCTTCCAGCGGGCGCAGCAGTTCGAGGATGCCGCCGATGTCTTCGATGTCGGCGGCGCGCAGGGTGTTCAGGGTGGATTCCACCACCATCGTGCCGATGCCTTCGTCGCTGAACAGCTCCTGCAATACCGAGCCGTCGGTGTGACGGCTGATCAGATGGGTGCGCGCCACGCCCGCCTCGCAGGCGCGGATCGCGCAGGGCAAAAACAGGTTCACATCGTCGGGCAACGGACGCTGTGCCGTTCCTGCCCTGCGGGGCGTTAGCAGGGCTTGCGCCTGAGCCACGGTCAGCTCCCTGAGCAACTCGCCTTGCTCGCCCTGCACGCCGTCGGTGTCCATCAGAAACACCAGTTTGTCGGCATCCAGCGCGATGGCGGTAGTGGTGGCGACATCTTCCAGGGTGAGGTTGAACACTTCGCCGGTGGGCGAGTAGCCCAGCGTCGAGAGCAGCACCACTTCGCCGAATTCCATGCGGTCATTCAGCGCCGCCACGTCCACCTTGCGCACGCTGCCGGTGTGCTGCAAGTCCACGCCGTTGATCACGCCTATTGGCTGGGCGGTGATGAAGTTGCCGCCCGCCACGCGGATGTCGGCATTGGCCATCGGCGAATTCGCCAGCCCCATAGAGAGCAGCGCTTCAATCTCCAGGCGCAAGCGTCCGGCGGCTTCTTTCACGCATTTCATGGTTTCGGCATCGGTCAGGCGTATCCCCTGGTGGTAGGAGCCGTCCAGATGGTTTTTTGCCAGATGGTGTTCGATTTGCGGACGCGCGCCGTGTACCAGCACCAGCCGGATGCCGAGCGCGGCGAGCAGGTTGAAGTCATGGGTCAGCTCGACGAATTTGCCATCCGCGACCACCTCGCCGCCGAAGGCGATGACGAAGGTCTTGTTGCGAAAGGCGTTGATGTAAGGCGCGACGGAGCGGAACCAGGCGACGAAATCAGCGGATTGGGTAGGGAGGGTCATGGGGACTCTTTCATTTCAAGGTGCGCATGATGCCGCGCTATGCTTCATCGAGCAACTTTCCGGCTATTGCCCAGTTTTCTTCGCTGATTTCCTCGAAGGTGAGGTAGGTATAAGAGGCGGGCTTATGTGCGACGCGCTCCAGTGTGTCGGTGAATTCTGCGGCGATTTGTGCTTTTTGTTCGCGGCTCAAAGTACCCGCGATGCGGATGTTGAC
>JAVHSF010000092.1:0-7196 GCA_036172035.1 Gallionella sp.
TGGGTACATCCTGTCATCAGCCTGGACTTGATGACCAAAATTTGAATCAATGGCCTCCCTGCAACGCCACCACCGACGAGCGCGCCTTCAGCGCCAGCATCCGACCCATGCGGGCGCGTTTGCCGAAGTGGGCGCGCAGGTCAGCGGCGGCAAGCCGGATGAGCTGTTCGCGCCCGGTGCCGCTGCGCGTGACGACCGAGAGTCCCGCCTCGCCTGCGGGCGCGACCGCGACCAGTTCGTCGCCCTCCTCCAACCCCATCACGATCACGCCCTTGCCGCCTGCGGGCAGGCGTTTCATCTCGGCCAGGTCGAACGCCAGCAGGCGGCCGGCGCGGGTGACCGACACCACGAATTTGTCTCGCGCCGGGTCGAACAGCACCGGCGGCAAGACAGCCGCGCCGTCGTCGAACTTGAGGAACTGTTTGCCCGCCTTGTTGCGCCCGATCATGTCGCTCAGGGTGCAGGCGAAGCCGTAGCTGGCAGCGGTCGCCAACAAGACGTGCTGCCCTGCCGCGCCGCAAACCACCTGAACGATTTTTGCGCCGGGCATCACCTCCACCAGCGTCGCCAGCGGCACGCCGTCGCCGCGTCCGCCGGGCAGTTGCGCGACTGGCACGCTGCACACCCGCCCGTTGTCGCAAATCACGATGCAATGATCTATGGTGCGACATTCAAAGAAGACCGACATGCCGTCGCCCTCCTTGAAAGCCGTGCCGGACAAGTCCAGCCCATGCCCCAAGCGGGTACGCACCCAATGTTTTCTGGAAATAATCACGGTCACGGGTTCATCCACCACTTGCGCGGTCAGCGCGACGCGCTCCGCTTCCTCGATCAAGGTGCGCCGCGCGTCGCCGTAAGCCTTGATGTCGTCGTCTATCTCTTTCGCCACGCGGCGGCGCAACAATGAGTTGGAACCTATCAGCCTGCCCAGTTCGTCGCCCTCGTCGCGCAAGGCTTGCAGCTCGCGCTCGATCTTGATGCTTTCCATTCTCGCCAGTTGGCGCAGACGGATTTCCAGGATGTCCTCGGCCTGTCTGACCGATAGCGCGAAGCGTGCGATCAAAGCCGCCTTGGGGTCGTCCGATTCGCGGATCAGCGCGATTACCTCATCCAGATTGAGGAACACGATCATGCGCCCTTCAAGCACATGAATACGCTCATTAATTTGTGCAAGACGATATTCGCAGCGGCGGCGCACCGTCGCCAGGCGAAACTGCCCCCATTCGCGAATGATGTCGGTGAGCGCCTTCTGTTTGGGTCTGCCGTCTATGCCTATCATCACCATGTTGATGGACAGGGAACCCTCCAGACTGGTGTGCGCCAGCAGGATGTCCATCAGTTCGTCAACAGACTGACGACCCGATTTCGGCTCGAACACCAGCCGCACCGCCTGCTCCTTGTCGGATTCGTCGGACACTTTATCCAGCACCGACAACAGCAGTTGTTTGTTCTGCGCCTGTTCCTGCGTCAAAGCCTTCTTGTTGGCCTTGGGCTTGGGGTTGGTCAGCTCCTCTATTTCCTCCATGACCTTTTTGCAGGACGTGCCGTGCGGCAGTTCAAACACCGCCACGCGCCATTGCCCGCGCGCCAGCTCTTCGACTTTCCAGCGCGCGCGCATCTTCAGCGAGCCGCGCCCGCTGCGGTAACACTCGCGTATCTCCGTGGCTGAAGAAATAATCTGTCCGCCGCCGGGCAGATCGGGGCCGGTGATGGCAGCCAGCAACGCGTCGTCCGAACAATCCGGCTGCCTCACGCACAGCGCGGCGGCAGCCCCCACCTCGCGCAGGTTGTGCGAGGGAATCTCGGTCGCCATGCCCACCGCGATGCCCGATGCGCCGTTGAGCAACACCATCGGCAGGCGCGCGGGCAACATGGCGGGCTCCTGGAAATGCCCGTCATAGTTCGGGATCATGGCCACCGTGCCCATGTCCAGTTCGGCCAGCAGCACCTCGGAGATGGGGGTCAGACGGGCTTCCGTGTAGCGCATCGCAGCCGAATTGTCACCGTCGCGCGAACCGAAGTTGCCCTGCCCGTCCACCAGCGGATAGCGCAGCGTAAAATTCTGCGCCAGCCGCACCATCGCGTCATAGGCGGAACTATCGCCGTGCGGGTGGAACTTGCCCAGCACTTCGCCCACCACGCGCGCCGATTTGACGAAAGTGCTGTTGTGCGTCAGCCCCATCTCGCGCATCGCGTACAGGATGCGGCGCTGCACCGGCTTCTGGCCGTCGCAGACATCGGGCAGGGCGCGCCCCTTCACCACCGAAACCGCATATTCCAGATAGGCGCGCTCGGCATACTGCGCGAGCGGCACCGAGTCGCCTTCCGGCAAGGCGGGCAACGGCTGGAACAGGCGACCATTGCCGCCGCCAGAGGACACGGCATCAGCCGTTTCGTCCTGCGCTTCGCCGTGCGACTCAACGGGCGGTTTTACGGTTGCTTTCCCCGGCAGCACATCGCTTTCCGTTGCTTCGAACAATTCTTCCTGATTGCCCTCAAATGTTTCATGCTTGCTGTCAGACATCGCCCGTTACCTCGTTCCCGTGAAACTCCAGCCATTCCCGTCTGGAGCCTGATTCTTTTTTCGCCATCAGCATGTTCATGGTCTGTTCGGTCGCCATAAACGACAGGTCATCCAGTTCGACGCACAGGGCGCGACGCGTGTCGGGACACATGGTGGTCTCCCACAACTGCACCGGATTCATCTCGCCCAGCCCCTTGAAGCGCGACACGCTCCAGGAACCTTCGCGCACCTTTTCCTTGCGCAGCCGGTCTTCGATGGAAGCCAGTTCGTCGCTGTTCAGCGCATACAGTTTGCGCAACGGTTTTTTGCCCTGCGCGGGTACGTCTATTCGGAACAGCGGCGGCTGCGCCAGGTAGATATGCCCGCTCGCCACCAGTTTGGGGAAATGCCGGAAAAACAGCGTCAGCAGCAGCGTGGCGATGTGCGAGCCGTCCACGTCAGCATCGGCCATGATGTAGATACTGTGGTAACGCAGGCCGGACAGGTCGGCCTTGTCATCCATGTCGTGCGGATCAATGCCAATCGCCACCGCGATGTCATGCACCTCGGCGTTGGCAAACAGCCGGTCACGATCCACCTCGAAGGTGTTCAGCACCTTGCCGCGCAACGGCAGGATGGCCTGAAACTCCTTGTCGCGCCCCTGTTTGGCCGAACCGCCCGCCGAATCCCCCTCGACCAGAAACAACTCGTTGCGCTCGGGGTTGAATTCCGCCGCATCGGTCAGCTTGCCGGGCAGCACGGCGACCGACGAGCCTTTCTTCTTCTCGACCTTCTGGCCGGATTTCAGGCGGCTCTGCGCCTGCTTGATGCAAATCTCGGCGATCTTCTTGCCGTATTCGACATGCTCGTTCAGCCACAGCAGCAGCGGATCGCACACCAGCATGGAGACCAGCTTCAGCGCGCCACGCGACACCAGCTTTTCCTTGGTCTGCCCCTGAAAGGAAGGATCGAGTACCTTGACCGACAACACGAAACTGACGCGCGAGAACGCATCGTCCGAAGTCAGCTTGACACCTTTGGGCAACATGCCGTGCAGTTCGATGAAGCTCTTCACCGCGTTGAACACGCCGTCGCGCAAACCGGAATCGTGCGTGCCGCCCGACCAGGTCGGTATCAGATTGACGTAGGATTCGCGGCTGAGCGCGCCCTCCTCCGCCCAGGCGAGCGCCCAGGCAGCGCCCTCGCCCTCGGCATAGGTGTCGTCGCCGCCCCTGGCGATGTAGCGCTCCCCGGTAAAGATAGGCGCTGCCAGTTCCTGCTCCGCCAGCGTCTCGGCCAGATAGCTCTGCAAACCGTCCGGATACGACCACGACTTACTCTCGCCGCTTTGCTCGATGTTCAGCGTGACCGTCACGCCCGGCAGCAACACCGCCTTGGCGCGCAGGCCGCGTTCCAGTTGCGCCAGATTGAGGGTGGGGCTGTCGAAATAGCTGGCATCCGGCCACGCCCTGACCGTCGTGCCGGTCTTGCGTCTGGCGCAGGCGGCCACCTTGAGCAACGGACTGACCGCCACGCCATGTTCGAAGCGAATGTAATGTTCGCCGCCATCGCGGTACACCGTCACCTCGACGACTCTGGACAACGCGTTGGTGACCGCCACGCCCACGCCATGCAGACCGCCAGCAAATTTGTACGCGCCGCCGGAACTCTTGTTGAACTTGCCGCCCGCGTGCAGCACGGTAAACGCCACTTCGACCACCGAAACGCCTTCTTCGGGATGGATGCCTACCGGGATGCCGCGCCCTTCGTCCTGCACCGAGACCGACCCGTCGGTGTGTGCGGTGACGGTGATGTGGTCGGAAAATCCGGCCAGCGCTTCGTCGCAGGCGTTATCCACCACTTCGGTAATGATGTGGTTGGGATTGTCCAGTGTGGTGTACATACCCGGACGCTGGCGCACGGGTTCAAGGCCACGCAGCACCTTGAAGGATGACTCGTCATAATTTGAACTCACAGGCTCTCCACAGGTTCGGGGCTGGCCGACAAAACAAGGCTATGTCACTGTTTTTATTGAATATCAGACAGGGAAGATAGAACGCAAACTCGCATCCACGCTTTATTGGCGGCGGAAACGCTACGCTTCTTCCACCCTGCCGACTTGATTGCTCCGAATAGTCCGGGAAACGTCACGGTATGTGCCAGAAATGGGCGGGCGGAGTATAGCAAAAGAACTGGCGCAGCGTCACGCCGACCTCAACGCTGCCCCAGCTTGCGCCAGGTTTCCAGCAGCGTATCGGGGTTCAGCGAAATGGTCTGAATGCCTTGTTCCATCAACCATTGCGCAAAATCAAAGTGGTCGGACGGGCCTTGCCCGCAGATGCCAACGTATTTGTCGAGACGGTTGCAGGCGGTAATCGCCATCTGCAACAGCGCCTTGACGGCGGGATCGCGCTCGTCGAAGTGTTCCGCGACCAGACTGGAATCCCGGTCCAGCCCCAACGTCAACTGCGTCAGGTCGTTGGAGCCGATGGAGAAACCGTCAAAGTATTGCAAAAAATCCTCCGCCAGCAAGGCATTGGAAGGAATTTCGCACATCATGATGAGACGCAAGCCGTGTTCGCCGCGCTTCAGGCCATTCCTTTCCAGCGCGGCGACCACTTCACGCGCCTCAGCCACGGTGCGCACGAACGGGATCATGACCTCGACGTTGGTGTAACCCAGCTTCTCGCGCACCCGTTTCATGGCGCGGCATTCCAGCTCGAAACAATCGCTGAAGCCCGGCGCGACGTAACGTCCCGCGCCCCTGAAACCGATCATCGGATTCTCTTCGACAGGCTCGTATAACTCGCCGCCCAGCAGCTTGCGATATTCGTTGGACTTGAAATCGGACAACCGCACGATGACGGGTTTCGGCCAGAATGCGGCGGCCAGCGTCGCCACGCCTTCGGTGAGCTTTTCCACATAAAACTCGGCGGGGTCGGCGTAACCTGCGGCGCGCCGCGTGATGGCATCACGCAGCGTTTCGGACAAATTCGGGTAATCCAGCACCGCTTTGGGATGAATGCCGATCAGGTTACTGATGATGAATTCGAGTCGCGCCAGCCCGATGCCCGCCGAGGGCAGCTGCGCACACTCGAAGGCCAGCGTCGGATTGCCGACGTTGAGCATCAGCTTGACGGGCAGTTCCGGCAAGGCGACCGCGCTTTGCGCCGACACCTCGAACGGCAGGATTCCCCGATAAATAAAACCGCTATCGCCCTCGGCGCACGATGCGGTGACGGCAGCGCCGTCCGGCAGGGTGGCGGTCGCATCACCGCAACCGACGATGGCGGGAATCCCCAGCTCGCGCGCGATGATCGCGGCGTGACACGTGCGCCCGCCGCGATTGGTGACGATGGCGGCGGCGCGCTTCATTACCGGTTCCCAATCCGGGTCGGTCATGTCGGTGACCAGCACGTCACCACTTTGCACCCGACCCATTTCTGCCGGGCCGGCGACGATACGCACCCGCCCTGCCCCGATCTTTTGTCCGATGGCGCGGCCTTCCGCCAGCACTTCACCGCGTTGCAGCAGGCGGAATTGTTCGGCTCTGCCGGAGGCATGAGACTTCACTGTTTCAGGGCGCGCTTGCAAAATGTACAGTTTGCCGTCCCGCCCGTCACGCCCCCACTCGATGTCCATTGGGCGGCCATAGTGTCGCTCAATAGACACGGCGTAGCGCGCCAGTTGCAGCACGTCGGCATCACTCAACGAAAAACGCATCCGCTCGCCGTCCGGCACGGCTTCGATGCGCGTCGAACGTCCGGCGGAACGCTGTGCATCGAACACCATGCGCTGCTGTTTTGAACCCAGCGTGCGACGGATGATGGCCGGAAAGCCCGCCGCCAGTTGTGGTTTGTGGACATAGAATTCGTCCGGGTTGACCGCGCCCTGCACCACCATCTCACCCAGCCCGAAGGCCGAAGTGATGAAGACCGCATCGCGGAAGCCGGACTCGGTATCCAGCGTAAACATCACGCCGGACGCGCCCAGATCGGAGCGCACCATATGCTGCACGCCCGCCGACAAGGCGACTTCGCTATGCGCGAAATGCTTGTGGATGCGATAGGCAATGGCGCGGTCGTTGTACAGCGAGGCGAACACCTCGCGGACGGCGCGAAGAATATTTTCAACACCTTGAATATTAAGAAAAGTCTCCTGTTGTCCGGCAAACGAAGCATCCGGCAAATCTTCCGCCGTCGCCGATGAACGCACCGCAAAACTGCCCGCCCCGCCCGCCGCCAGACGGGCGTAATGCCAGCGTATCTGCGCCTCCAACGCGGCAGGCAGAGGTGCGGCAGCGACCCAGTCGCGTATGCAGCGACCGGCTTCGGCCAGCGCCGCCACATCCGCCACATCGAGTTTTTCCAGCAGCGCTGCGATGCGTTTGTCCAGCCCGTCCTGCGCCAAAAAATCGCGATACGCCTGCGCCGTAGTGGCAAAGCCGCCGGGAACCTGCACCCCGGCTGAACTGAGACTGGCAATCATTTCACCCAGCGAAGCGTTTTTGCCGCCCACTTCGAGAATGTTGGCAATGCCCAGCGTTTCAAACGGAATGACATAAGGTTGCATGAGGTTCTCACTGTTTATGAACGTAGCACGAATGCGGCGGTAGCAATACGGCAAGGCTCCATTGTCTAGAGTGCCGACACATGCCGCAAGCATAAATAGCATGTATTTGGGTGTCATACCG
>JAVHSF010000093.1:0-7188 GCA_036172035.1 Gallionella sp.
ACGGGCATGACGAGTTTCATCTTCAGGGGTGTCATCTTTGCCATGCCCGTTAGGTGTAAACAAAACGCCGCGCGCTTCATAGCTTCGCGGCGTTTTTCATTTGTTATCGTTAACGTTGTTGTTCTACCCGTTGTTCCCCAGAGGGGCGGGTGATGGGAACGCGCATGGCGTGTTCCATCATGTGTTTCATTACGTGTTTCATTATCCGGGGTGGCAACATGGCCATGCCTGTTAGCCGCGTTTTGGGTGATCTGAGTTATGCCGGAAATAATGACTTTAATTTTGCTGTGTTGCGTCCTGATCGCCTTGCTCTGGCTGGGGTGGCGTGTAGTGGCGTGGTCACGTGCGCAAGCGGAACAACCTGTGTTGCTGGCGCGTTTACTGGAAGAAAAGCACCGCCTGATGCTGGGCGATTTGCACGACGGTCTCGCCAAACAGGGCGACCGTATGGCGCAGGCTACGCTGGATAGTTCTGAACGCTTGCGCGAGATTGTGGCGCAGGAACTGAAATCCACCCGCGAGGCGATGCAGGGCTTGCAACTGGCGCAACGCGACGGCTTGTCGGCGACCCGTGAGGATTTGCTGCGACAACTCGCCGCCTTGTCTGCCGGGCTGCAAGCCAAACAGGAGTTGATGCGTGTCGAGGTGGTCAGTAAAACCCTGCAAACCATGGCGGAGCAGGGACGCGCCGATCAGGAACTGATCCAGTCCACCATGCAGCGCAGTACCGAGATGTTGACGCAAAGCATCGAAGGACTCACCAAGACCACTGATGCGCGGCTGGAGCAGATTTCCGGCAAGGTTGCCGAGCGGTTGGACGAAGGCTTCAAGAAGACCAACGAGACTTTCCTCAATGTGATGACCCGGCTGGCGACCATAGACGAGGCGCAGAAGAAGATAGACAGCCTGACCAGCAATGTGGTGAGCCTGCAAAATCTGCTGGGCGACAAGCGCTCGCGCGGCGCATTCGGCGAGGTGCAACTGGAAGGCTTGGTGCGCAATATTCTGCCGCCGGACGCTTACGCCTTTCAGGAAAAACTGTCTAACGGCAACCGCGTGGACTGCCTGTTGATGCTGCCTGCGCCGACGGGCAAAGTGCCGGTGGATGCCAAGTTTCCGCTGGAAAATTATCACAAGATGCTGGAGCTTGACCTGGCGGAATCTGATCGCCTGGTGGCGCGCCGCCAATTCAAGGCGGACATCAAAAAACATGTGGATGATATAGCTGGTAAGTATTTGATTAAAAACGAAACTTCTGATGGTGCGGTGATGTTTGTGCCAGCCGAGGCGGTGTTCGCAGAGATTCATGCTTACCATGCCGATCTGGTCGAATACGCGATGAACAAGCATGTCTGGATCGTCTCGCCGACCACCTTGATGGCGGTGCTGAACACGGCGCGTGCCGTGATGAAAGACGTGCAGATGCGCGAACAGGTACACATCATCCAGAGCGAACTGGGCAAGCTCAGCGCGGATTTCAAACGCTTTGACGAGCGCATGAAACGGCTGGCCGACAATATCCGCCGCGCACACGAAGAGGCGGGGCAAGTCGAAATCACCAGCCGCAAGATCAGCGATCATTTTTCGCGGATCGAGGCGGTGGAGGTGCTGGAAGTCAAAATTGAGGAGCGAATACCATCATGAGTTGTTTTCTGGCAGGCGACATCGGTGGGACGAAAACCCGGCTGGCTATCGTGACCGTCAACGGCAACCAGGTCAGCATCGAACGGGAAGTCAGTTATCCCAGCCAGGATTACGCGAAGTTTGAAACGCTGCTGGGCGAATTTCTGGCGGGGGGGGATATTCCTCGCGCCGCAGCTTTCGGCGTGGCGGGACCGGTGCAGGGCAGGGTGGTACAAACGACCAATTTGCCCTGGACTATAAATGCCGATGCCTTGCAACGGCAGTTCGGTTTTGCACAATGCAGCCTGCTCAACGATCTGGAGGCGACCGCCTGTGGGCTGGCCGCACTGGGCGAGGAGGATTTGCTGACCTTGCAGGCGGGAGCGGTGGATGCGATCGGTAATCTTGCCGTGATCGCCGCCGGCACCGGGCTGGGCGAGGCGGGGCTGTTCTGGGATGGCAGCCGGCATCAGCCGTTTGCCAGCGAAGGCGGACACGCCAGTTTCGCCCCGTCCAATACACTCGAATTCGCTTTGCTGCGTCATTTGCAGCAAAGCTATCAACATGTCAGTTGGGAGCGTGTGGTATCGGGTATGGGTTTGCGCGATCTGCACGAATTCCTGTGTCAGTATCACCACACCCCCGCGCCCGACTGGCTGGTGGAGGAAATGCGAGCAGGCGATGCGGGGGCTGCCATTTCCCGTGCCGCACTGCACGGGCGCGATGAAATTTGCCTCGAGACGCTGACCTGGTTCGTGCGCTTGTACGGCGCTGAAGCGGGTAATCTCGCGCTGAAAATCATGAGTCGCGGCGGGCTGTATCTGGGCGGCGGCATTGCGCCTAAAATCCTGTCTTTGCTGCAAAGCGGTGCTTTTTTGGAGGCTTTTCTCGACAAGGGCAGGATGCGCCCCTTGCTGGAAGCGATGCCTGTCAAGGTGATACTGAATGACCGCGCGGCGCTGTATGGTCCGGCATTACGCGCAGCCCGGCAAACCTCCGGTACAGAGTAGTTCGTGCCGGTTCAGCCCTTTTTATATGACAGAGGCGCGGTTAGTTGTTAAACTCCGTCCCTGTTTCTTTTTGCCACATATCAATCAATTCTACACAGGCGTTTGTCATGAGTTCCCAAAAAAAATCCACTTTCACCCAGCTAGATCGTTCCAAACCCGATGTTCTGAAACGGATGCTCTCCAACCATCTGGTCTATACCGAAGGTAAATCCGTCAATACCGCCACCGGGCGCGACTGGTTTGGGGCGGCAGCGCATGCGGTACGCGATCAATTGATCGAACAACAGTTGCAGACTACGGATGAATGTTTGCAACAAGATCCCAAACGCATTTATTACCTCTCGCTGGAATTTTTGATAGGCCGCACGTTGTCAAACGCGGCGCTCAATCTGGGACTGGAACCTTCATTGCGCGAAAGTTTGAAGTCATTGGGCAAGGATTTGGAAGAAGTTGAGGAGGCTGAGATTGATGCTGCTCTGGGCAACGGCGGATTGGGTCGCCTGGCGGCTTGTTTCCTCGATTCCATGGCGACGCTGGATTTGCCAGGCCAGGGCTATGGCATACGCTACGAATACGGTATGTTCAACCAGCGCATCGAAAATGGGCAGCAAGTCGAACGCCCCGATAACTGGCTGCGTTTTGGCAATCCCTGGGAATTCCAGCGTCCCGAACACATGTATCCAGTCACTTTCTTCGGTCACGTTGTCCATTTCCCGGATGGCAAGGGTGAAGTTGAACATCACTGGGTAGAGGGTGAAACCGTGATGGCGATGGCCTACGATTTGCCCATCCCCGGCTATAACACCAATACGGTCAATAGCTTGCGTTTGTGGGCGGCTAAATCCACGCGCGAATTTAATCTCGAATCCTTCAATGCGGGCGACTATCTCAGCGCGGTACAGGATAAGAGTCTTTCCGAAAGTTTATCCAAGGTGCTTTACCCCAACGACAGTTCTGCTGTCGGTAAGGAGCTGCGTCTAAGGCAGGAGTATTTCTTTGTCTCCGCGTCCATACAGGATATTTTGGGCGGCTTCCTGCTTAATCACAGCGACTGGAATCAATTGCCTGAGAAGGTCGCCATTCAGCTCAATGATACGCATCCGGCCATCGCGGTATCGGAGATGATGTATCAATTGATGGATGTACACCATCTCAAGTGGGATCACGCGTGGGGTCTGGTAACCCGGATTTTTGCCTACACCAACCACACTTTGATGCCTGAGGCATTGGAGACCTGGTCTGTGGCGAAATTTGAACGGGTGTTGCCGCGTCATCTGGAAATTATTTTTGAGATTAACCAGCGTTTCCTGGAACAGGTTAACCATAATTTCCCCGGTGATACCGAATTGTTGAGGCGCGTTTCGATCATTGATGAAAATAATGGTCGTCGTGTGCGCATGGCACATCTGGCGGTTGTTGGCAGCCATACCGTAAATGGCGTGGCCGCGATACACAGCGAATTGTTGAAAACTACGCTGTTTGTTGATTTTCACCGTATTTTCCCAGGCAAATTTATCAATGTGACCAATGGCATTACCCCGCGTCGCTGGTTGAATCAATGTAATCCGGAATTGTCCGATTTGATTGCTTCCAGGATAGGCAATGGCTTTGTGCGCAATCTTGATCAGCTCAATAAATTGATTCCTTTTGCCGATGATGCCGCGTTCCGCAAGGCATTCCGTTCCGTAAAACAAGCCAACAAATTGCGTCTTGCCGATTACATCCAGAAGACGGTAGGTATTACGGTTGATCCCAACTCGATGTTCGACATACAGATCAAGCGTATTCATGAGTACAAGCGTCAACTGCTGAATGTGTTGCATGTGATCACGCTGTATAACCGCATCCGTAGCGGCAATGCGCATTCGGTCACACCGCGCACCATCATTTTTGGTGGCAAGGCGGCACCCGGTTATAAAACAGCCAAACTGATCATTCGTCTCATCAATGATGTGGCCAATATTGTCAATGACGATCCTGCTGTGCAGGGCTTGCTCAAGGTGGTGTTTCTGCCCAATTACGATGTGTCATCGGCAGAAAAACTGTTTCCCGCCAGTGACCTGTCCGAGCAGATTTCCACTGCGGGTACGGAAGCTTCCGGTACGGGAAATATGAAAATGGCACTGAACGGTGCGTTGACGATCGGTACGCTGGACGGTGCCAATGTTGAAATCCTCGAAGAAGTGGGTGACGACAATATTTTCATTTTCGGTTTAACCACGCCACAAGTCGCCGCTTTGCGTGCGGATGGTTACAGTGCGTGGGAGCATTATTACGGTAACGATGATCTGAAGCAGGTGTTGGACATGATAGGCAATGGTTTCTTCTCGGTTGAAGAGCCTGAGCGTTATCGTCAGATTTTTGACAATCTGACGCAGTACAACGATCACTATTTGTTGCTGGCTGATTACGCCAGTTACATTTCTACCCAGGACATGGTAGGGCTGCTTTATCAGGACAAGGAAGAATGGACGCGTCGTGCCATCCTTAACGTTGCAAATATGGGCAAATTTTCCAGTGATCGAACTATCACGGAATATGCCGAGAATGTATGGAACGTTAAAAGCGCGACGCTCTAACCGGCAGGATAGGGGATTTTTCGAGTTGTAACAAAAAAGCCACCCGAATATTCGGGTGGCTTTTTTTAGGTGCAAGATTTAGGGAAGCGCTGATTTATTCGGTTTTGTCGTTCCCGCGAAGGCGGGAACCCAGTCAGATAAAGGCACTGGATACCGGCCTACGCCGGTATGACGAATAAATCAGCATATCCTTAGCGGAGAATAGCGGTTAAACCAGCCTGGAGCCTTTCACGGCTAACGGATACATTGCGTTTTACAGGCGGAGCTTGCGCTATAATTCGCGACGTTGCATAAGTTTCATACTGTTTCAGATGCGCCGTTTGTAAGTATATAAAAATAACGGAAGAACAAAAATTTTCATGCTGTCACTGCAATCATTTTTGTTCGCTTCCATGTTTAAACAGAGGGGGGATAAATGCCTGAAATAAAAGTATTGTTTGCAACTTCTGAAGTTGCGCCGCTGATTAAAACCGGGGGCTTGGCCGATGTCAGCGGGGCGTTGCCCGCAGCGCTGCGAGCGATCAATGTGGATGTGCGGGTGCTGGTTCCAGGCTATCCTCAAGTGATGGAAAAAATGGGTCCGCACGAGGTGGTGGCTCATTTCCCGGCGATTTTTGGTTTCCCGCCGTCAAAGCTGATCTTCAGCATCATGGAAAATGGTGTGCCGCTGCTGGTGCTGGACTGCCCGATGCTGTACCAGCGCACGGGGGGGCCTTATGCCGACCCGACGGGGCATGACTGGCTGGATAACCCGGTGCGTTTTGGTTTGCTGTCAAAAATAGCCGCCGTGTTGGGAAGCAGGGAATCACCCCTGAGATGGCATCCCGATCTGGTGCATTGCAATGATTGGCAAACCGGTTTGACCGGTGTCTATCTGAGCGTTGCAGAAGGTGCTGTGCCGAATGTGATCACCATCCACAATCTGGCATTCCAGGGTAATTTCAATCCCAGAAAAGTGCAGATGTTGCACTTGCCCCCTGACAGCTTCCATGTCAATGGTGTCGAGCTATACGGCAACATGTCTTTCCTCAAGGCGGGTCTGTATTACGCCCACCACATCACCACGGTCAGTCCGACCTATGCCCGTGAAATTCAGGGCGAAACACTCGGCTTCGGCTTGCAAGGCTTGCTGCAAAGTCGTAGCGGCGACGTGACAGGCATTCTCAATGGTATTGATACCGACGAATGGAATCCGGAAAGTGACAAGTATCTGGATAGCCATTTTGGTCCCGCCCGCATGTCGGGCAAGGACAAAAACAAACTTGCCTTGCAAAACCGTATGGGGCTGAAGCCGGAAGCGGATATTCCGTTGCTGGGGGTGGTGAGTCGTTTTACGCACCAGAAAGGGCTGGATTTGTTGCTGGAAATTGCGCCGAACCTGCTTAAATTGCCGGTGCAACTGGTTATGCTGGGCAGCGGCGATCCCGTTATGCAAAAAACCGTACGTGCGCTGGCACAGAAATTTCCCGGCAAAATTGCGGCGATGGTCGGTTTCGATGAAGGACTCTCGCATCAAATCGAGGCCGGAGCGGATATGTTTATCATGCCGTCGCGCTTTGAGCCTTGCGGCCTGAACCAGTTTTATAGCCAGCGTTACGGTACGCCGCCCGTGGTCAACAATACGGGGGGGCTGGCGGATTCAGTGGTGGATTGCACTCCGGAAACGCTCAAGGCGGGCACGGCCAGCGGCTTCGTGCTGAAAAACATGACGGCAGACGACTTGTTCGAAACCATCAAGCGCGCCGTTGAGTTGTATCGTGACCAGAAAAAATGGAAAGTACTGCGCAAAAACTGCATGACCAAGGACTTTAGCTGGGAAACCAGTGCCAAGGCCTATCGTCAGGTGTATTTGAAGGTGCTGGGAAGGATAGACTAGGAGTCTGTCCGGGTGGATTTGCGGCCGATTTTATTTAAGGATATGCCGATTTATTCGTCATACCGGCGTAGGCCGGTATCCAGTGCCTTTATCTGACTGG
>JAVHSF010000094.1:0-1523 GCA_036172035.1 Gallionella sp.
TTTGTTCGTATTGCATTTGATTCACGCGACATTCGAATACCGAGTTTTGTACGCGTTGCCCGATGGACTCGCACACCTTGGCTACACGGCGCAAGCGGCGGCGGCCTTCTTTGGTTTCGGTGGAGACATCGTAGGCGACGATGATGAGCATGTTAGCGTGCCAAGAAAGGTAGGTAGGTTTCGGTTTCGCCGCGTATGTGGCGTGCAAGTAAGCGTGCCTGAATTTGCGGTAGCAGACCGATAGGTATTTTGGTTTCTAGCAAGGGATGGGTGATTTCTTCCTGTTTCCGTTCCTGATAAGCAACGACGACCGCACGGCGTGCATCGCCTTCCAATAAGACTGCGCCACCTTCGCGTTCAACAAAATCGCCCTTGCCGATTTGTCCGCGATTGATGAGGGTGAGTACCAAGCGGTCGGACATGATGGCGCGAAATTCTTCCATTATATCCAACGCTAGGGCAGCGCGACCAGGACGCACGGCGTGTAAAAAGCCGAGTTGTGGATCGAGGCCGACGGCTTCTAGCGCAGAGCGGCAGTCGTTCATTAGCATGGAATAGAGAAAAGAGAGCAGGGCGTTGGTGCGGTCACGCGGTGGGCGGCGGGTGCGGCCATTTATGGCGAAGGTGGCGCGCGCATCGCGGCGGACGATGCCGCTCATGGCGGAAAAATACACTTTGGCCGCATCACCTTCGATGCCGCGCACGCTGTCGAGGTTGGCGGCCAGCGGCAAATTGCGTACCGAGGCACGTAGAGCGGTGGCGGCGGCAGTGAGTGTTTGGGCATCGGTTTCATCGGCAGCCTCGCGCGCACCGCGCAGCAACACTTGGCGCGAATTTCGTAACTTGCCTGCAATCATGGAACGAGCAACATTGAGCGCAAATGCAGCATCGCCCGCCTGACGATGCTGCGCTTGCCGCAACAAGATGTTGCCCGAAACCGCACCTTCTAAACGTGCTTTGAAACGCCCGTGGGTGTCTAGCAAAACGAGGCTGATGCCATCGTCCGCACAACGGTGCATGAGCGCAGGTGAAACCATAATGTTGCCCAGACACACCACGCTGCCCAGATGATGCAGCGGCACTTGCAGTTTTTTTACACGCTCCACATCGACCCGCAGGGTGTCATTTTCCAGATGCAGATAGGACAGGGGAGTCATCACGTAGAGGGTGTTGAGTATCTGGCGCGCCATCAGTCCTCCGGGTCGTAAAGTGTCCGCTCAAGCTGGGTGTGCGCAGCACAGAGTGCCATTGCTTGGGGTTGGCAAATGTCATTGAGCGAGCATTCCTTGCAGCGCGCGTCGTTTGCGGGTGGGGGTGGCTTGCCGCAATTGAGCATGGCGCGAATGGCGGCGACAGTATCTTCCACGAGCTTGCGTAAGTCGGGGGTGATGGCAACTTCACGGCGACGGCGTGAGGTGTGGTGATAAATTGCGCCATTCGTGATTGTCTTGCCGAACATTTCTTCTAGGCACATCGCTTGCGCCGCGAGTTGCAGGTCGTCATGCACCTGTAGTTTTTTCCTG
>JAVHSF010000095.1:0-1522 GCA_036172035.1 Gallionella sp.
CAATGAATTTACTCCCTCATTTACTCCCTCATTTACTCCCTCATTTACTCCCTCACGCATACTATCGAGAGCATCTTTAGCAGTCTCCTTGAATACGGTCACCGCCATGCCGCCTTGTGTTGCTTCAATAACGGGCTCAGGCAAGCCGTAGGCAACGAAGGCATCGATCACGCGACGTACACCACTGCCGTATTTCTCGATCAATTCGAGCTCTTTGAAGATGCTCGCAAGCTGTTTGTTACGCAGATAAGACTTGTAGTTGCCTGTTTTGATTTTCTCGACAGTGAGGTCGTCGAGCAATGTTCCGGGATTAAAAAATTCGATACGGTCATTAAATATCTTGATGGTGGAATCGTTAGAGCTGCGGTAATCACGATGGACAATCATGTTAATGACGATTTCGCGCATTGCCTCCATGGGGTAGTCCCAGCGTTCCTCGCGGCGAGGATTGCCGGTGATGATGTAGGCTTTGTTGGTGTGCTTGACGATGTAATCCATGATACGCCCGACTTGTTCGATAAGCGTATCGCGGCTGGTGATGCTGTCTTTAATGATGGTTTGACTGGCAAAGCGCCCTGCTTCGATGGTGCTCAAAAAAACATCGTTCTTGGAGAAGAGCAAATGACAAGCAAAGGTGGGGCGGCCTTGTTTGATGAGCTCGAATTTCTCTAGCACAGCATCGAGCCCCCCTTTCACACCTACCGCGCCTGCAAAGGCGAGGACTTTGCTTTCCGAAATAGTGTCAATTGCATGCTCGGGGTCTGGATAATAGTCCCAGCTGGAGTTGATCAATTTGATGTGCGCATCGGAAATCTCCGTAGCATTCATCTGATGGTTGGCATTGCCCACTCGCTTGAAATACCGACCCTTGCACGCAACTGGTTTAACTGGGTATTCACCCACGCTCACGATAGCGACGGTTTTACCTTCGATGTCAACCAAATCAATATCGGGGATGATACTGGGGCTGGTGCTCTGTTTGCATTGATTGATCCAGCTTTGAGTAGTCTCAGATTCAATGCTCACACCAACGACTTTGCCTGCATCATTTATACCTACCAAGATCGAACCACCTTGCGTGTTGGCAAAAGCAGACAATGCCTCGATCACCTCCTTCTGAAAGCTGCTTTTAAATTCCAAGCACAGCCCCTCGCCCTGAACGACCGCATCCAGCAATAGCCGAGAGGCATCACTAGCAGAGCGACCGCGCAGATTGAAAGGGGACAGAGTAGCCATAAGGTGCGTTACTTTTTCAGGCAGATTGATTGCTAGGCGCGCTACTGGGTGGTGTGCTAATGCCACGATGTTCTAATTCTTTCAGCACATGTGCGATACACACCGGCAACTCTTCCCCGCCCGTGTTGACCGTCAATTCTGGATTATTAGGCACTTCGTAGGGGGATGAGATACCCGTGAAATCTTTAATTTGTCCTGCCCGTGCTTTTTTGTACAAACCCTTTACATCACGCGTTTCACAGACATCAATCTCACTGTTGCAATAGATTTCCAAGAAGTCGCCATG
>JAVHSF010000096.1:0-1507 GCA_036172035.1 Gallionella sp.
ACACGCCTTCCAGTTCCTGGATGATCTTGCCGTTGCCGCGCACCGGGCCGTCCAGACGCTGCAAGTTGCAGTTGATGACAAAAATCAGGTTGTCGAGCTTTTCGCGTCCGGCCATCGAAACCGCGCCCAGCGATTCAGGCTCGTCGGTTTCACCGTCGCCCAGATAAGCCCAGACCTTGCGACCTTCGGTCTTGACCATGCCGCGATGTTCCATGTAGCGCAGGAAGCGTGCTTGATAAATCGCCATCAGCGGCCCCAGCCCCATCGAAACGGTCGGGAACTGCCAGAAATCCGGCATCAGCCAGGGGTGTGGATAGGAAGACAGGCCGCCGCCCGCCGTTTCCTGGCGGAATTTGTACATGGTTGCTTCGGAAATGCGGCCTTCGAGGAAGGCGCGCGCGTAAACGCCGGGTGAGGAATGACCCTGGAAATACACCAGATCGCCGCCGTGTGTGTCGGTCTTGCCGTGGAAGAAATGATTGAACGCCACGTCATATAGCGTCGCTGCCGAAGCGAAACTGGCGATATGCCCGCCCAGCTCGGAAGAGTCATGATTGGCATTCAAAATCAGCGCCATCGCGTTCCAGCGCGTCATGGCGCGGATGCGATGCTCGATCTCGTGGTTGCCGCTGGAACGTTCCTCGTCCGCCACGGCGATGGTGTTGCAATACGGCGTGGTCGCGCTGAACGGCACACCCGCACCCGAACTGCGGGCTTTATCTATCAGTTGTCCCAGCAAAAAATGGGCGCGTTCCGCGCCTTCATTTTTCAGAACAGACTCAAGCGCATCCAGCCACTCTTGTGTTTCTTGCGGGTCATAATCGGGTAAATTTGCCATCTTCCACTCTCTTTTTTGGTTATTTCAAGCAAGTAATGATTTCTGCTTCAGTCACTATCCAGCCAACTTTGACATCGGTCGCCTCCTGCGGAAGCTGCGCCACGATTTGCAGCGCGTACGCGGCGGCAACCAGCGCGGTGTGCGGCGGCACATTCGCCAGCAGTTTGTCGTAAAAACCGCCGCCATAGCCCAGTCGCGCGCCCCCCCGGCAAAATGCCACGCCGGGCAATAGCGCGAATTCTACCTCATTTATGTCATTTAGCTGCTCGCAGCGTTCGACGATCGGCTCGCGTATCCCCCACAAGCCTGCTTCCAGCTGGTTTTCCAGGTCGTCCACCCCATACAGATCGAGGCGGTTGGTATGGCGATTCACTTTGGGCAAAACCAGCCGATGTCCCTCCGCCAACACCCGCGCCACCCACAAATCGCTGGCAAACTCGCTGCCGAAGTTCATGTAACCCAGCACCGTCCCCGCTTGCCGATATTCCGGCAGTTGCAGCAGCCGTTCGGTGACCGCTGCGTTAAATGTGGCGCGCTCATCCGGCAACAATTGCCCGCGCGCGGCGAGGATGGTTTGCCGGATTTCTTTCTTTTTGGCCAATAAAGTCATGGTTTATTTATGGCTCTGTCGCAATTAGTTGTTGAAAATATTACAACCTTTTTAATTAT
>JAVHSF010000097.1:0-7068 GCA_036172035.1 Gallionella sp.
GCGGCACGACCTCGGACTACATCGTGGTGGAAATGGCCAAATATCTGCTGGGCGAGAACTGGTTGCCGGAGTTTGTCGCCAAGGCCAATAACGGCGGAATAGAGAGAGTGCTGCTATAAGGTGAAAGGTACCAGATGAAAGGTGCAGTAGAATACACATTCCCTGTACTTGGTAGCTTGTGCCTGATTTTATGCTGACCCTGCCACTCGAACCGACTGACGACCGCGCGCATCCTGTTTTCAAGGATGCGGAAAGTTGCGCGCAATGGTTGGGTCAGTTACAACTGACCAATGTTCAGCTGGCACACAGCCTGTTGCTCACCCAGCTTAACGAGTTCAACCGCCACCCGATGCGTGGGCGGGAACGCCTAAACACCCTTGAATTACTAAGAGAAACAGTGGGTTATGTTCAGGACGATTTTGCCAAAAAGCTGCTCGCCAAACCGCTGCCCTTCAATGACAACGAACTGATGGTATTTCTCGCCATCGTGCAACTTTGGCAATCCATGGTAGTAGGCTACCAGCGTTGCCTGCAGGCTTACATGGCGGGTGATAAAACACTGCGCGAACAGGGTGCGCTGCTATGCCAGCGCTGCCTGCTCTATACCGGCGCAGAAATTTTCGAACATTTGTGTTCCGGTTATGCAGTGGACAGCAAACTCTGGCAGCAACTGCACCAACTGTATGCCTACGCCGAACAACAGAGGCTGCATGAGATCAATGTACCCGATGCGCTCGGAAAGTATCCGGTAAATGGCAATTGCGTCAACAATTACGTCAAAACCCTGCTTGCCTGCTATGCCCGCCCGGCGCAATTGACGCGCTGGCAATTACAGCAACTGGATAGCTGGCTTACCCTGTGGAGCAATAACGTCACCGTCAAGACACATTGCAAAATCAACAAATCCGATGCGCAACCTCTCGCCATAGACCTGTCCGGGACACAGGGATTACAACAAATTTCCAACGTAAACCAAAACCATGCATTACGCTTTTTGGCAATGGTTCCCATCAGCAAACTATTACGCGTCAAAACCATCCTGCTACAGCAGGGCCAGACACCCCGACAAGTGGGGCTGGGCGACCACTACGACAGTCAGGTTTGCATCGAATTTCTCACTTTCCTGCATCGCTGCTGGTGCGAAAACAGCCAGAAACGCCTGGGCGACAGGCGGCAGATTACCACTCATGCCCAGCTTTGCTACAAATTTGAAGGCATTTTTGCCCACCTGGCCGGCAAACCCTTCAAGCCGCAAGGCGCGTCTGACACCCTTGGCAGACTGGCATACAGCCAAATCGAGACCCTGGGCTATGCACCGCACACCGCGCAAAACAATGATCTGATGGAAATGGGCTATCCGCTGGAAAATTGGCAAATGAAGGATGAAAGTATCACCGGCGCACGGCTGACCCGCAGCGATACTATCGGTGGCCGGCTCGCTTATCAGCAGTTAATCGCGCTGCGCCCCGGCGATGCAAAAAATTTCATGCTCGGCACGACGGCCTGGGTGAATATTACCCGGCAAAACACGCTGCAAATTGGTGTCAGCTATCTGCCCGGCCACCCCGAACCCTTGCTCATCAGATCAGCGGGCATCAACCCCGCCGACCGGACAAGCTGCGCGCCGGCCTTCCTGTTGCCCCACTTGCCCGCACTCAAAACCCCGGCCAGTCTCATCATTCCGCGCAACTGGTTTGCAGCCAATCGCGTGATTGTGCTGGAACCTCCAGATGGCAAAAAAATGAAGGTAAAACTAGGCTTTAGCGTGGCGCACGGCTTGGATTATGAGCGTGTCAGCTTCGAGAAAATACCGGATTGATCCGCCTCTGCAACCGGTATTGAACGCTAAACACACTGACTATACTGCGATGCGCCTTGCCGGGAACACCAGCGAGAAAGTGCTACCCTCACCCTCCTCGCTCTCGATTTTCAGTCTGGCTTGATGACGCAGCGCAATATGTTTGACGATCGCCATGCCCAATCCCGTGCCACCCGTGCCGCGCGAACGGCTGCGATCCACGCGATAAAAGCGTTCGGTCAGGCGCGGAATATGCTCGGCAGCAATGCCGATACCGCTGTCCTGCACTGAAAACACCGGCAAGCCCGCCTGAACTTCCCAAGCTATGTTTATCGTGCCGCCGTCCGGGGTATAGCGCACCGCATTACTGATTAGATTGCCAAATGCACTGCGCAACTCATCACGGTTGCCGAGAAACTTTTCGGGCCCCGTCATTGCAAAGTGCTGAACATGCCGTCCGGCACTCAACATCTGCCCATCCTTGCAAACCTCGTCGAGCAACACTGGCATATCAACAATATCTGCCCGCAAAGGATTCTGATTATTTTCCAGACTGGACAGCGTCAGCAAATCCGACACCAGACTATCCATACGGCGGGTCTGTTCGGCCATCATTTGCAAAACATGGCGTATCTTGTCCGGACTCAAATCGGGCATGTCCTGAAGATTTTCCACGAAACCGTTCACCACGGTCAGCGGCGTGCGCAGTTCGTGGGACACGTTCGCGACAAAGTCGCGACGCATGGTTTCCATCTGTTCCATTTGCGTGATGTCGCGGCTAATCAGCAAGCGCTTGTTCTCGCCATAAGGAACGAGTTTAATGGACAAAACCATTTCGTCATGGCGGGCAGGCCGCATCACCAGCGGCTTATCGTGATGACTGTCGTACAAATATTCGATAAATTCCGGCTGACGCACCAGATAAGTGATGTCCTGCATGACATCCTGCCGGGCGTTAAGACCAAAGTGTTGCTCGGAAAGCGGGTTGAACCACTCGATGCGATTCGCTTCATTCAGGATCGCTACGCCATCCGGCAACGCGGTAGTGGCTTGCACGATATGCTGCAACTCGGCAGCCAGTTCCAGCTTGGTCTGTTTCTGTGCCTTGACCATCTGGTAAACCAGCGAGAACACTTCATCCCAAATGCCGCTGGCTTCGGGTATGGTTTCGATGCGCGGCTCCCTGAGCCATTTCCCCAGCCGTGACAATTGCAGCGCATGGCGCAACATCACCAACACGAGCACCAGCAACACCAGGGACATTGCCACGACAGGCGAAAACAACGCCCCTAGCAACAAGCCAAACAGTGCGCTCAATACGACAGGGAAACTCACACGAAACCAGAAATCCTGCAAGACATGTACTCTCTAATGGGTCGAAAATCGGTAACCGCTACCGCGTACCGTCTGGATCAGACTATCCAGCCCGCTAACTTCCAGGGCTGCGCGCAGGCGGCGGATATGCACATCCACCGTGCGCTCCTCGACAAACACCTGCGTACCCCAAACCTGGTCCAACAGTTGCGTGCGACTATACACCCGCTCCGCGTGGGTCATAAAAAAATGCAACAGGCGAAATTCGGTCGGTCCAAGCTCAATAGCCTGTCCTTGCGCGGTGACACGATGCGAATCAGGCGACAATTCCAGGCCACCTCCCGCCACACCATCATTCGCCAGGGTCGGGATGTGGCGGCGCATCACGGCGCGAATGCGCGCCATCAACTCGCGTGGCGAAAAAGGCTTGGTGATGTAATCGTCCGCGCCCGACTCCAGCCCCAGTATTTTGTCGCGCTCGTCGCCGCGCGCAGTCAACATGATGATGGGAATATCGCGGGTTTGCGTTTCGCTGCGCAACTGCTTTGCGAGAACCACCCCGCTGGTGGAAGGCAACATCCAATCCAGCAAAATCATGTCGGGCGCATGGTCGCGTATCTGTTGCCAGGCTTCTTCCGCATCGCCCGCGCGCAAAGCCACAAAACCCGCCTGTATAACATTAAAAGCCAGCAGCTCCTGTATCGCCGGCTCATCTTCAACAATCAAAATCTTTGCGCTCATCATCCAACCTTTATATAACCCTATGAGGAATACCAGAGTATGAAGAATTTATGACAGGAAGATGACAATTTTTAAGTATTTGTATGCGCGGTGCGGCGCGTGCGCCCAAGCCTTGCCGACAACGAACCCAGCACCATACCCGCCACGCTCATCAGCAAGCCCACCAGCTGCGGCGGCCAGATGTCTCCGGCGAATAACTTCTCCGTCAGCAACCATGAACCCAGACCCAGCGTGACGGATAACAGCGCGCCCCGATTATTGGCGCGGCTCCAGTACAGCCCGAACACCAGCGGCACGAACGCGCCCACCAGCGTCACCTTGTAGGCGTTTTCCACCATCTTGAAAATGCTTGCACTGGAATTGAGCGCAAACGCCAGCACGATGCAGGAAAAAGTTGCCAGGATGATGCGCATGGTGAGCAGCATCTGGCGGTCGCTCATATGCTTGAAGACGAAGTGTTTGAGGATGTTTTCGGTGAACATCACCGAGGGCGCGAGCAGGGTCGCCGAAGCGGTACTCATGATCGCCGACAGCAGCGCGCCGAAGAAGAACACCTGCGCGATCAGCGGGGTGTGATTCAATATCAGGATGGGCAGAACCCTCTGCGAATCCGTTTCCAGCATCGCGTTGAACACCTCAGGATCAATCAGGGTCGCGGCAAAAGCCAGGAACATCGGCACGAAGGCGAAGGCAAAATACAGCATGCCGCCCACCACCGTACCGCGCACCGCCGTTTTCTCATCCCTGGCAGAAGTCATGCGCTGGAACACGTCCTGTTGCGGGATAGACCCCAGCATCATGGTCAGCCCTGCACCGATAAAGGGTATCCAGACTTCATAACCGCCCTGCGGCAAAAATTGCAACTTACCCGCCCTCTCGGCATGACTGACGACATGCGCCACGCCGCCCGCATCATGACCGACCAGCAAGGCGATCAGCAGCATACTTGCCATGATGACCACCATCTGCACGAAATCCAGCAAGGCCACCGACCACATCCCGCCGAACAGCGTGTAAGTCAATACAATGGCCGTACCCAGCACCATGCCGGTGGCCTGTGCAATCGCCCCGCCGCTGACCAGATTGAACACCAGACCCAGCGCAGTGACCTGCGCCGCCACCCAGCCGAGGTAAGAAACCATGATGCAGACCGTCATGATCAGCTCGACCTTGCGGTCGTAACGTGTCCGGTAATAATCGCCTATGGTGAGCAGATTCATGCGGTACAACCGCCCCGCGAAAAATAGCCCGGCGACAACCAGACACAAGCTCGCGCCGAACGGATCAGCCACCACCCCGCTCATGCCATCGGTGACAAAAGTAGCGGAAATGCCCAGTACCGTTTCTGCGCCAAACCAGGTCGCAAACACCGTCGCCGTCACGACAGGCAAAGGCAGATTGCGCCCCGCCACCACAAAATCGCGCGCATTGTGTACCCGCGTCGAAGCATAGAGGCCGATACCGATGGACAATAACAGATAGAGGACGACAAAGCCGATCAACATGCTGGTAAGTGGTAAGTGGTAAGTGGTAAGTGGTAAGTGGTAAGTGGTACGAATTTTAACCCGAATTATTCGCCGAACGAGGGTCAGTATCCACATCCGCCAAAAAACACAAAACATCTGTAGCGCGCACTCAATTCAACCCAAATTGTTTACTAGGGATATGCTGATTTATTCGTCATACCGGCGTAGGCCGGTATCCAGTGCCTTTATCTGACTGGGTTCCCGCCTTCGCGGGAACGACAAAACCGAATAAATCAGTGCTTCCTTAGCAAAAAAATACGTCTTACCGGCGCAGGCCGGTATCCAGATTGTCTGATAAGCCCCACGAAGTGGGACACAAATTTTTTCGCTGTGCGGAGTTTTGCTGGATTCCGGCCTGCGCCGGATAACCAGCGACTTGCCAGCTAGCTGGCTTAGTCGAATGGCTAGTAGCTTTATCAATGATGGCCTAATGGATTATTTGGCTTCAAAACAAGCACAAAAGTTTGCAGGTTACGCTCACCGCCCAGAATTGCAGTCAACATCCACTTTCCGGCGAGCAATCTCTCCAGGAAAAGCTCAGAAATCGAGACATACCTGCCCATGAAGGAAGGGCGGTTTGATTTAAAAACGTGTCATCGTTATTTCCAGCCAGCGCATTTTCCTTGATGCGCAGAACCAATCCGATGGTGACAAAATGACGCCATTATTTTATACTGGCGATCTCAAAAATTTACACAGGAGATGGTCATGCCTGCACAATCCGGAAAACGTCTCACCACACGAATCACTGACCATGTGCAAGAAACACTGCAAATGGCGGCTGATATCGTAGGCGCTACGATGAATCAATTTGTCGTGCAGGCCGCACTGGAAAAAGCAGAAAAGGTGATCGAAAGCGAGTCAACTATTGTGCTGTCACGCAGAGAGTCGCTGCGATTACTGGATTTGATCAATAATCCGCCGCCACGCAATGAGAAATTTTTGTCTGCGCAAGCACGCTATTTTAGGATGAAGAGCGATGCTGATTCTGCCACTCAATAACGACCACAATAAAAAAGGCTTCGATTGTGGCGATGCTGATCTCAATCAATGGCTGGCTCAGGTAGCTAAGCAACATAAAGAGAAAGGCGTTTCTTCGACTTTTGTCGTGCTAGCCGATGAATCAAGCACGGAAATAATGGGCTTCTACGCGATTAACCTTGCGGAAGTCATTAATGCCGATCTGCCCGTTCATGCCAGAAAACGCTTACCTGAAAAGGTGCCTGTTTTTCGTTTGGGCAGACTGGCAACCGCAAAGCGTCATCAGGGGAAGCATATCGGCGAATTTATGCTCTTCGATGCAATTGATCGGGTAACACGCATCGCTACGGAAATTGGGGGTGTCGGTTTGCTGGTCAATGCAAAATCGTCAGCTATCGATTTCTATTTGCAATATGGTTTCGAGCAAATGGCCGATCACCCGCACAATCTTTTTCTGCCAATTTGAAATAATCGAGTCCTTGCATTGCGGGGGCATATCTATCCAATATTCCCCGGAATAACCACTTTGGAGGAGGCTGCCGTCCATCGGCTTAGGCACACAGCGGGCGCAAATAAAGTGCTGCTTTGAATATCGGGGACATGAATATCGGGGACAGACCACGGCTTCTCATAAAATATATAAATATACTTATCAATCAACATGTTAATGTTGGTAGTAGAGAAAACCGTGGTCTGTCCCCTATTTGC
>JAVHSF010000098.1:0-1505 GCA_036172035.1 Gallionella sp.
TCCTGCTAATATAGCGTCCATGAAAAAACTGACTCTCGCCTTGCTGCTGTGTTTTTCTCCCTGTCTGTACGCCGACGGTTTGCCGGATTTGGGAGATGTATCCCAGGCAGCGATTACGCCGATCCAGGAACGCCAGATCGGCCAGCAAAGCATGATGCAAATTCGCGCCAGCAAGCAGTTTCTGGATGATGCGGAAATCGGCGATTACCTGAATCAACTGGGTTACAGACTGGTTCAGTTCAGTTCCGACCCCGGGCTGAATTTCGAGTTCTTTGCCCTGAATGACTACAACGTCAACGCCTTTGCCCTGCCGGGTGGTTTCGTCGGTGTCAACGCAGGGCTGCTGCTCACCACGCAAAGCGAATCGGAACTGGCCTCCGTGTTAAGCCACGAAATCGCCCACGTCACCCAGCACCATCTGGCGCGCATGGTCGCCGCCCAAAAAGGCGATACGATGGCTTCGATGGCCGCTATCGCGGTGGCGATTCTCGCCGCGCGCAACAACCCGCAAGCCTCGCAAGCCGCCATCGTCGGGATGCAGGCGCGCGCCATGCAGAAACAACTCGATTTCACCCGCACATATGAACAGGAAGCGGATCGCATCGGTCTGGAAATATTGCAAAAAGCCGATTTCAACACCCACGCCATGCCGGAATTTCTGGACAAGCTGCAACGCGCCACCCGACTGCTGGAAGGCAATGCGCCCAACTACCTGCGCACCCACCCCGTCACCAGCGACCGCATCGCCGACATCGAAAACCGGGTGAACAAGCAACCTTACCGCCTGATAACCGACAGCTTGAATTTCCAGCTAGTGCGCACCAAGGTCATTGCCGGGCAAAAAACGCCTGCCGATGCCATCGCTTATTTCAACGATGCGCTGACCACCCATCGGCACGGCAACCCGCTGGCGCAACGCTACGGCCTGGTTATCTCCCTGCTGCGCGACAACGAGATCGAGCGCGCCGGCAAGGAGTGGGCAACGCTTGACAAACAAGCGCAAAGCAGTCCGACGGCACAGCACAACCCGATGCTGGAAACGCTGACCGGGCGAGTCAAACGCGCGAGCAACGCGCCGGATACGCTGGAATTTTATCGCCTCGCCGTACAGAAATTTCCCCAGCACCGCGCCCTGATTTACGATTACGCCGACCTGCTGCTGCAAAGCAATCAGGCGGATACCGCCGTCAAACTGCTCGGCGAACAGCTCATCCGCCACCCCAGCGACACCACGCTCTACGACCTGCAAGCGCGCAGCTACAACCAGTTGCAGCAACCCCTGCAACAACACCAGGCGCAGGCCTACAGCTACGCCTGGCAGGGCAATCTGTTTGCCGCAATCCAACAACTCGAAATAGCGAAACAGGCGGGCGGCAGCTTTTACGAACTCTCAGCGATAGAATCCGACTTGCGCGAACTGCGCGAAATGATGGCGGCGCAGGTGAAAAAGTAAGGCTCTGTCGCAATTAGTTGTTGAAAATATTACAACCTTTTTAATTATAAGA
>JAVHSF010000099.1:0-1498 GCA_036172035.1 Gallionella sp.
GGCCCTTCGTCGTTTCGTGTGGAAGTTGCATTGGAAAATAAAATGTAGTAGTAGGGCTCGGTGGAGCTTGTGGGCAACTCGCCGTCGAGTTGTCCACAAATCCACGGAGCGGCTGTTTATCCAACTTAGCGAATCCAAGAAATGGCTGTTCAGATTGAATCCTTGTTTACCAACGCTTTAGGGCTGACTTCACCGTGGCGCGTGGCTAATGTTGAACTCAACACAGCGCAAAAGCGCATCGACTTCAAGCTCACCTGCGATGCCAAATATTTGCCCTGCCCGCTGTGCAACAAGGCCGACCAAAGCATCCACGACCGCGTTGAGCGCCACTGGCGACATCTGGACTTCTTTCAGTATGAAGCGTGGTTGCACGCAGAGTTGCCACGTATTCATTGCGATGATTGCGGTAAAACCACCCAAGTGGAGGTGCCTTGGGCGCGCGAAGGCAGTGGCTTCACGCTCCTTTTTGAAGCACTGGCCCTCTCACTATGCCAGGATTTACCTGTGCGCCAAGCGGCCCAACTATTGCGCTGCAACGACAAGCAACTTTGGCGGCGCATCGAGCATTACGTGCAGGCTGCTCGCAAATTAGACGACATGTCGGAGGTAAGAATTGTCGGCATTGATGAGACCAGTCTGCGCAAAGGCCAGAACTACATCACGGTGGTGCATGACCTTGAGAAAAAGCGTCTCTTGTTTGCTTGCGAAGGCCGGGACCATAAAACAGTGGTCGACTTTGCTTCAGACCTCAAAGCCCACGGTGGCAAACCCGAACAGATTGAACACGTCTGCCAAGACATGAGTGCGGCCTTTGCCAAGGGTGTCGCCCAAGCCTTGCCTGAGGCGCAGATCAGCTACGACCGCTTTCACGTTGTGGCTATGGCCAATGAGGCTATGGATGAGGTGCGACGTGAGGAAACACGCACTCAGCCTCAGTCAATCAAAACTGCCCTGGGCGGGAACGACCGAAAATTGCTCAAGAGTTTGGCCTGGGGTATGCGCCGCAACCCTGATGGATGGAGCTCCAAGCAACTCAATGCGATGCACTGGCTGCAGCACTCAACCTTGAAGAGTGCACGGGCTTGGCGTTTGAAAATGGCACTGCGCACGGTGTATGCCAATGCGGTCAAACACAACGATGAAGACCTAGCCAAAGCTGAGTTGTCGAGCTGGCTGAGTTGGGCAAGTCGTTGCCGTTTGGAGCCATTCAAGAAACTGGCGGCTACTTTGAAGCAGCGCATGGACGGTGTTGTGCGCGGTATGTTGGACAACCGCAGTAACGCTTATGTGGAGGCCATGAACGGCTTGCTGCAACAGGCTAAACGAGCCGCCCGAGGCTTCAAAACCGCCACCAACTTCATCATGATTGCTTATCTACGTATGTCCAAGCTCAAGCACTTGCCCAGCAATCCGCTGGTGCCTGCCGTTTCACCAAAATACAGCGTGCTAGTGCATCGCTGCCTGTGATGTCAAGTTCCACACAAAACGGAATAGAGCC
>JAVHSF010000100.1:0-1481 GCA_036172035.1 Gallionella sp.
TGCACCATTTCCAGGGCGACGCGCGAATTTTCAAACGGTTTGTAACCTAGTTCTGCGGTCGTGATGTTGCTCGGGGCTTGTGGCATTTCCTTGCCGCTGTAGTTTAGTGTTCCTGATGCCTGATATTGCAAAAAGCGGTGCGCGGAAACACTCGTACCAAAACGTGCATCAAACTTGTCTCCCGTCCAGTTCAAGCCCAGTTCCAGTCCTTGGCTGCGCGTTTTTCCCGCGTTACGATTTTCATATAAACCTGGCGCGATGGTGTAACCCACAATGGTGTCACGCCCTTCCAAGCGATACAACGCAGAATCCAGTTTCAATGCACCCTCCAGAAAAGCCATGCGCACACCGATTTCATAATTGTTGTAGGTAGCGGGTTTTAAGTTTGGCACATTATTAGTGCCATACAACTGGCTGACTTCAGGTGGCGTAAAACCTTCGCTGATATTGGTGTAAACGCTGCTGTCGTGACCCAATGCCAATGTTGCGCCCAATTTTGGGCTGAAATGATTAAAGCTCTTTGACTCATTAGCAGCGCCGAAATTGACCCCGGGCGTTAAGTTATTTGAATATCCGTACTTAATACTGTCATAGCGCCCCCCGACCACCACGCGCAAATCGCTCAAGGGAGAAACTTCAAACTGACCAAACAAAGCGTGGTTGTTAATGTCAGTCTGGTAATTGCGTACGCCTTTGGGGTTGAGGATGCTATTTAGGGTGTAACTCATATAGCGACCCGAGACAGTATTCTGAATAATTTTTAGATTGTCGCTGACATAGGTATTCCTGGTTTGGTCGTAATACAAACCCGCCACCAGTCGAGAATTTAACCAAGCAAATTCCTGGTTGTGCTTCACATCAAACCCCAACGAGGTGATGCCGTTATTGTTTTTTGTCCCTTTACAGATTCCCGCTACACAAGAGTTGATGGTATAGCTGGGAATCTGGCCGTGGTCGTTTTGTCTACCAAACAAAGTCACTGTGGTTTGTCCGTTGGAGGTGGTTTCACCTTCCCACACCAAACTTTCACGAGTGCTTTTGTCGGTACGAGTCGTAAACGTGTTGTAGCTGTAACCTGGTCGGGTTTGATAGTCGTTTTCAAACAAACTGCCCGTCATCGCAGCATCCAGATTGTTGTGCGTCAACGTGGCGTGGATCAGCGAAGTCGGACTCAATACATAATCGCCACGCAAAGTAAAGGAATCCTTGCTGCCTCGGCTGTAATCCTGCCAATTCTGAGTGGTGCGACGTGAGCTGTAATGCGAGAAGCGCACACCAACATCCCCCCAGGTGTTACTCGCTCCCGTATCAAGGCGCGTAAAGCCATCGGTGTTGTCATGACGCAGCCCCACCGTCGCTGTCGGGGTTGCGGAAGGACGCGCTGTCATAAAATTCACCGCCCCGCCCACTGCATTGCTACCGTACAAGGAAGAAGCCGCTCCCTTGACCACTTCCACCCCTTCCGAACCCGCCAGATTCAT
>JAVHSF010000101.1:0-1468 GCA_036172035.1 Gallionella sp.
ACCGCATATGCGCCACGACAACGCTGATGCACGCCTGACACGGCGGCGAAAATAGCCGCCTTGTCCAGCCGCAACCCACGCGATTTTGCCTGCAATTCGTGCGCCAACACATTCAACAACACTTCCGAGTCGGAGTTGGTATTGACATGGCGCAAGTCCTGCACGAATAACTGCTTTTTGAGTTCTTCGGCATTGGTCAAATTACCGTTATGACCGAGTACGATGCCGAACGGTGAATTCACATAAAACGGCTGCGCCTCGTTGTGATCCACGGCAGAACCGGCGGTCGGATAACGCACATGGGCGATGCCGGCGTTACCCTGCAAGGCACGCATGTTGCGGGTGCGGAACACGTCGCGCACCAGACCATTACCCTTGTGCAAATGGATGGTATTACCGTCCATCGTCGCAATGCCGGCAGCATCCTGACCACGATGCTGTAACACCTGCAAGCCGTCATACAACAACTGGTTGGCTGGCATATGCGAGACCACTCCGAGAATGCCACACATAATAATTTCCTAAAAGTTAACGACGATTTCTATAACGCATCTGCTGCGCGATATTGTCCGGCAACCACACCTTGGTCAGCAAGGCGACATCTTCTGCGCTACGGCTAAATTGCGCATCACGCCAGAACGCCTGCTCGGGAATGCTCGACAAACCCGCTAACCACACCAGAACCAACACCACCAACGCGCCGCGCAACAAGCCGAACAGCCCGCCCAGCACGCTATCCATCCCTCCCAGTCCGGCAGCCTTGACCAGCCTGGAGATGAGCCAGGCAACCACGCCCCACACCAGTAACGCCACCACGAAGATCAGCACATAAGCCACTATCGCGCGCACTTCATCCTGAGTGATGGGCAACCAATGTTCGATCTCACCGGCATACAATTTGCTCAGTACGAATGCCAACGGCCAACCCGTCAGCGACAACACTTCATAAATAAAGCCGCGCCACAACCCCAGCAGCAGCGAAATCAGCGTAATGCCTGTCAGCGCATAATCAAAACTGGTCATCTGGCTGATTTGACGACGGGATGCAGACCGTGTTTTTCCAGCGACAGACGCACTTCATCGGCCTTGTTGCGATCCCCGTAAGGTCCGACACGCACCCTTGTCGTGCCACTGATTTGTTCGGTGTAAGCCTTGAAACCCCAATTTTTCAGCTTCTCCGCTTCACTCGAAGCGGTCGCGGCGTTGGTGAATGCACCCACTTGCACGATATATGCGCCATCCGTCGCGGGAACAGACCTAGCCGCGACCGGTTTGGCTTCAACGGGTTTGGCGCGTACAGGCGGTGGCGAAACCACGGGTCTGGCAACGGCGACGGGGGGGGACTCGGCGACCGGAGGGACACCCTCGCCAGACTTTACGCCAAGCTTTACGCCCGACACCGCAACGGGGGCTGCTGCAACCGACGAGGCTTCAGCCACAGTATTTTGCTCATCCAGTGAAGTCATCT
>JAVHSF010000102.1:0-6899 GCA_036172035.1 Gallionella sp.
TTAGGCATGATCGCCACACGAGTTTCAGGATCGCCGGAGTTTACGCCATACTTGACGGTCTGTTTGATACCTTCGATAGAACCATCAAAACGCCATACCTTATCGGTCAGGTTAGCAGAGCCCATGGCTTGCATACCCTTGGCATCCGCACCGTGACAACCCGAACAATCGCTTTCCGCAAAAACCTTCATCCCTGCGGCAACGCTTGCGTCGGTATCAGCCTTGTCTTTACCACCTTCTTCACTCATCGCCTTGACATATTTCGCCACATCGTCAATTTGCTGTGCAGATAAAGTATCTTTATGTGCAACCATCATGCCCTGACGACCACCCGTAATGGTTTCGTGAATAGTGCCAATTTCACCGCCATACAGCCAGTCATCATCCAGCAGGATTGGTGCCATCAGACCTTGTTCGCGTTGAGCAAACTTGGCACCTGTTTGCATCGTACCCACACCGTTCTGACCGTGACACGCTGCGCAGTTGTCACTGAACAGCACCTTGCCGGAACGGCTGACGTACTCGGACAAATCGGCATCCGCCAGAATCGCGGCGGGTGTCATGTCCTTCAGCTTGTCTTCATAAGGTTTACGCACCGCATCCAGCACGGCGGTATCAGCATCCATCTCTTTGATAGCAGTCCACTGACCTGAACCCGGCAAACCCACACCCTTGAAGAAGGTTCCGTTTGTGGCAAGAGGAACAGCCGGATACATGACCCAGTACACCACCACCCAGATCGCACTGGCAGTCAGACCAAGCATCCACCACTTTGGCGGCTGATTGACGAAGTCAGCCAGATCGTCATCCCATACATGCCCCGTGGTAGGTACACCACCAGCGGAGTTGTGATTTTCACTCATTTTTTATCTCCCGATTTATTGTGTTCGCCCTCGTCGCGCAGCGCCATATCGCTCTGCGCTTCGAATGCTTCCTTGTTTTTTGGATTGAACACCATCACATAGACGTAGATCATCGCGACAAAGGCGGCTACGGTGAACAACACACCTTGCCAATCGTTACTGGTCATTGCTGCCCAGTCCGTGTGAAAGTATTCCATCAGTTTAGTCACGGTAGTTCACACCTTCCTCGAACTTGACGTGATTACCCAAGGATTGCAATAGAGCGATCACAGCGTCCATGTCAGTCTTGCCCTCCAGTTCCGCTGCTGCCCCGGCAATGTATTCATCCGTATAGATAGTCTTGGGTACTGGATTGAACGGCATTTGCGTCATGACCTTCAAGGTTTTTACCGTTCTTTCCACATTCACTGGCCTGTTTTCCAGGAAGAAAAAGTTAGGCATAACCGACTCAGGCACCACATCGCGCGGATACTTCAAGTGCTTGCGATGCCATTCGTTCGAGTACTTGCCACCCACGCGCGCCAGGTCAGGACCGGTGCGCTTGGAACCCCATTGATAGGTGTGGTCGAACATGGACTCTTCCGCGATGGAGTAGTGACCGTAACGGTCTTTCTCGTCGCGGAACGGACGGATCATCTGCGAATGGCACAGGAAGCAGCCTTCGCGGATGAACACCTCACGACCGGCTGTTTCCAGTGCGGTGTAAGGACGCACGCCATCGCCTGGCTGCCAGTCTGCCAGCGTTTTATGCTGGGAGGTCGCAGGATTCCAGATGATCTTGTCCATGGGAATGGCATTGCCCTGCAAATCCTTGTGCTGGGTGTTGTTGTAGGTACCATCACCACCATTCATCGCGGTGTTGGGTAAGTAGAACAACGGCACAATTTCAACGATACCGCCAACGGACACGGCAAGGGCAGTAAGAATGAACATCAGGAGCGTATTGCGCTCGATTTTGTCTTGAAACTTGGTTGAGTAGATATGATCGTGATCAGACATGTTTTTCTCCCCTTATGCTTTAGCTGCGACAGCGTTTACGCCGCGCACAGCGTTCGCTTGACGGATAGTCATCACCACGTTGAACAGCATGATCCACGTACCCAGATTAAATAATGCACCGCCGACAGCGCGCATCACATAGTACGGATGCATGGCAGATACCGATTCAACAAAGGTGTAGGTCAAAGTGCCGTACTCGTCGTAATCACGCCACATCAGACCCTGCATGATACCGGACACCCACATCGCAGTGATGTAAGTTACCGCACCGATCAAGGCGATCCAGAAGTGTACGTTCACCAGACTGTCAGAATACATTTCGGTATTCCACAGTTTCTTGGTCATATGATACAGCGCACCGAAGGAAATCATGGACATCCAGCCCAGAGCACCCGCGTGTACGTGTCCAACGGTCCAATCGGTGTAGTGAGACAAGGCATTAACTGTCTTGATCGCCATTACCGGGCCGTCAAAGGTGGACATCGCATAGAACGCCATCGCTGTCACCAGGAAACGCAGGATGTAGTCGGTACGCAGCTTGTCCCATGCACCGGACAAAGTCATCATACCGTTCATCGCACCGCCCCATGAAGGGATGATCATCGCCAGAGAAACCGCCGCACCCAAGGAACCGGTCCAGTCAGGCAACGCGGTGTATTGCAGGTGGTGAGCGCCCAGCCATACATAACCGAAAGTCAGTGTCCAGAAGTGCAACACAGACAGACGATAGGAGAACACGGGACGACCGGATTGTTTTGGAATGAAGTAGTACATGATGCCGAGGAAACCGCCGGTCAGGTAGAAACCCACCGCATTATGACCCCACCACCATTGCACCATCGCATCCTGTACGCCGGAGAAGATGGAATAAGAAGTTGCCCAATCCACCGGAATTGCCAGGCTGTTTACCACGTGCAGGTAAGTGATCATGCAGATCATACCCATGGTGAACCAGCTTGACACATAGATGTGTGTTGTTTTGCGCTTGGTGGTAGACATGATGTAATTCAGCCCATATGACAACCACACAACGGCAATCGCAATATCAACCCACCAAGGCAGTTCGGCGTATTCCTTGCCTTGGGACAAACCCATCGGCAAAGTGATGACAGCCGAAACGATGATTGCCTGCCAGCCCCAGAAATGAAACCAGGCCAGCTTGTTGCTCCACAAATTGCATGAACCTGTACGCTGCACGATGTAATAACCCGTCGCGAACAATACATTACCGCCAAACGCAAAAATCACCGCATTGGTATGCAGTGGACGCAGACGACCGAAAGTAATTTCGGGAATATCAAAGTTTAAAAAAGGAAACGCCAGTTCCGATGCAGCATACACACCGACCAGCGTCCCTACCACGCCAAAGACGACTGCCGCGATGGTAAACCACCGGACAACGTCCATATCATACTTTACTGGTGTCGCATTGGTTGCTTCCACAGTATCTCCTCCCGAGAGCAAATTTAAAAACGGTGCGCCTTTTACACTCAAACCAAACGTAAACGGCACACCACTCCTTACAGCTTTAAAAGCTGCGCAATCATGGCACACCCATCATAGGAACGTAAAGCGAAATATTACATATTAAATCGCATAACCACCTGATTTACTCGGACTTTAGCCACGCTTGCACGGCGGCATGATAAGCAAAATTACTCGAAGTTTATTGATGTAAATCAAACAGCGCATTCAAGTTAGATTGGACACCAAGAGTTATTAAGTGAACAGTATTGGGGTTCTGGCGGGATGCGATGCAAAGCACTGGATGCGCCGCATGGCCATTTCATGCAAGCGCACGGTAACGCAGCAGCGCGCCCGTCAGTGCGGCCAGAATGTTCAAGTTATTGTTGCCCGACTCCCAAAGATGCTCTGGCAAACGCCGCAAATTCTCCGGCAGGCAGCGGTTTGCTGAAGAAATACCCTTGCACCTCGTCGCAGCCTTGCAGGCGCAGGAATGCGAGTTGCCCGGAGGTCTCGACCCCCTCGGCAATGGTCTGCATCCCCATGCTGTTGGCCAAGTTGATGATGGCGGAAACGATGGCCTTGTCGTCCGGGTCGTCGGTGATGTCGCGCACGAAAGACTGGTCTATCTTGAGTTTATAGACCTTGAATTTTTTCAGATAACTCAAGGAGGAATAGCCCGTTCCGAAGTCATCAATTGACATGCGGATGCCGCACTCGTGCAGCTTGTCCATGATTGCAATCGCCGCTTGCGGGTCATCCATCGCTACCGCTTCCGTGAGTTCCAGTTCCAGATATTCCGGTGCAAGTTGCGTCTCTGCAAGGATGCGATTGACCATTTCGTTCAGATTGGGATGACGGAACTGCACGGCAGACAAATTCACCGCGACCACCAGCGGCGGCAAGCCGCCATCCTGCCAGACCCTGACTTGCGTGGCCGCACTGCGCAGCACCCACTCGCCGATGGGAATAATCAGGCCGCTGTCTTCAGCGATGGAGATGAATTCGGCGGGAGAAATATCGCCCAGCTCGGGATGTGTCCAGCGCAGCAAGGCTTCCGCGCCGATGAGGCGACCGTCCTGCAGGGCGATCTGCGGCTGATAATGTAGTTGTAACTCGTTGCGCGCCAGTGCGTGACGCAAGGCGTTGAGCAGTTGCAGGGTGCGCACCGAATGCGCCTGCATTTCCTGGGTAAAAAAGCAAAAATCATTGCGCGAGGCTTGTTTGACGCGGTACATCGCGGTGTCGGCATGTTTGGAAAGCGTTTCAAAATCCTGCCCGTCGTGCGGATAAAGGGCGATGCCGACCGAGAGGGTGTTCACCAGTTCGTATTGTTCGATCTGGCAGGGTTGCGCCACGACTTCGATCAGCTTGCTGGCGACCTGGCGCGCACCGTCCTCACCGGTATCCGGCAACACCAGAATGAACTCATCGCCGCCCATGCGCGACAGGGTATCTTCCTCGCGCAGCACTGTTTTGAGGCGGCGCGACACCTCCATCAACAACTGGTCACCGATGCTGTGTCCCAGCGTGTCATTGACATTCTTGAAATGATCCAGATCGAGGAACATCACCGCCAGCGACTCGCCAGTCCGTTGCGCCAGACTGAGTGCAGTGTTGAAGCGGTCGTTGAGCAGGGCGCGATTGGGTAGCCCGGTGAGCTGGTCGAAATGCGCCAACTGCTGAATACGCGCATCGGCGCGTTCCTGTTTGGTCATGTCACGCGTGATGGAAAGAATGCAAGCCTCGCCTTTGAGGTTGATCTTGCGCGCCGACATCAGGCAGGTTCGCACCGTGCCGTCCTTCATCTCAAACTGAGCCTTGAGGTTTTCACATTCACCGTTGCGTTGCAAGCGTTCCAGCAAGCGGCGGCGGTCGGCCATGTCGTGCCAGATATTGATTTCAGCCGAGGTACGGCCCAGCACTTCGTCGCGCGACCAGCCCGAAATACGCTCGAAAGCCGCATTCACGTCAATATACAGACCATCCTCCAGACGGTTGATGTTGATGGTATCCGGACTCGACTGAAAGGCGGCGCGATAGAGCGCTTCGGCTTCCTGCAGTTGCTGCTGGACGGTCGCCCGTTCCGCCTCATCCACGAAACGATCCAGCGCAAAATCAATGTCCATCACCATTTCCGACAGCAGGTGCTGCGCTGCCTCGTCGAAGGCATGCGCCACATCGGCATAGAGCGAAAACGCCCCAATCACACGGCCCTTGCGGTGCAGCGGCAGCGCGGCGGAAGCCGCCCAGCCGAAATGCGCGCCGCGTTCATGCCAGGCCGCCGTCGCCGGGTCATGCTGAAAATCCTGACACCAGAATGGATGATCCTCGCGCATCGCCGTAGCCATGGGGCCACGGCCTTTCGGACTCCCGACATCCATCGAAATCTCCAGTTCGTCCAGATAGGCGATACCCGTACCAAACGAAGCGACCGGTTTGACCCATTGGCTGGCTTCCTCCCGCAAACCGATCCACGCCATTTTCATACCGCCGAAATTGACCGCATCGCGGCAGATAATCGCGAATAACTCGACTTCATCCCGGCTGCGCACGATGGCCTGATTGCATTGGCTGAGGGCGGCATAAAGCCGGGTGATGCGCTGCAACTTGGCGTTGGCCATAACGTTATCCTGTTGCAGTGCCTTCAGCTTGATTTGGGTCTGCGCCAGCCAGCCCAGCACGCTCTGCTCGCTGCCGCGCGGCACGGCAATCGGCGTGGCAAAATCCCCCTTACCCAACTGCGCGATATGCGACTGCACCTGCTCCAGACGGCCACCCAGAGCCGATCCCAGCTCCAGATAGCTGCGCCGCAACAGCCCCATCAGCACAATGCCGAGCAGGGCAAAAATCACGCGCAGCAAGGTCGCTTTACCAGCCGCCGCATTCACCGCCGCCAACGTGCGTTGATCCAGCATATGATGAAAAGCGTCAATGGGCTGCATGATGCCCGCCTTGGCGCGATGATAGGCCGCATCATTGAGCATGAGACTGGCGCGCAGCCGGTTGGCCGGGTCCTGCTCAATCAATTTGAAGGCGGCAAATTCGGTTACCGTCAACGCGTCAGAATTAGCCTTGGCCTCAGCCAATCTGGCAAATTCAGCCGGGGTAAAACCGGCTTGCCGCATCAATCTCAGCAACGGCACGGCGAGCTTGCTGTCGGGATGGGGCGGGGGCTGACCGGGGAACACCATATCCCAATAGATGGATTGATAGTCCACAGGACGCAGTTTTTTTCCCTCGCGGATGGCGATGATGTCCTGATAGTATGTCTTGTAAGCGGAATCCGCCGTGATGACATAGCTGCGCGCCATGCGCGTCAGGTCATCGGAAGTCTGGCGCAATTCATCCGCCAGCAGATACGACTGATAGCGGCTCTCGTTGGCGAGATCAATCTGTTTTTCCGCACTCACATAAAAACCGAAGGTAATCGCCAGCACGACCAGCAATGCCGCTGCCAACCACAAGCTGCGACTGAACGAAGATGTAGTGGCAGGTTTCATTTTTTTGAATTGGGTTATTTTTTGATGAGCTGCATGGTTACACCCAACGTCTTCCACTGCGCCACTTCTT
>JAVHSF010000103.1:0-6896 GCA_036172035.1 Gallionella sp.
TCCGTGTTTCGCGACAGAACTCGAATGGCATCCGATGAAATGAATGCCGGGCGCGCACCTGAGTACCCCAGAACTCTTTCGGACACAAAAAACAAAGACAGCTCGCAAAAGCGGGCTATTTTTTGCGTCCAAGGCAGATACCGCAACGGAACAATCCGCATTAGCTCTGCCTTTTTGACCACTTTTAGATGAAGCCATCACGCAGGCAACCCGCACCCACATTCTGAATTTATTTGAAAAGCCCACAAAATAAAACCACAAAAACATACCCGTCAAGCTGCCGGTATGATCAGACGCTTCCGGATAAGCAATCAACCCCTCACCTGCTCAATGTGACATCCTTTATGCAAAAGGATGGCGTAACACAATGGTTTCATCACGATCCGGTCCCGTTGAAATCATATCCACAGGCACCTCGCAGACCTGCGCGATACGCTCCAAATAATTGCGGGCCGCAAGCGGCAAATTTTCATACTGTTTCACCCCTACAGTACTCTCACTCCAACCCGGCATTTCTTCATAAACTACCTGACAATCAATCAGGGCATCCGCACCCGAAGGCAGAATGTCGCAAGCTACACCATGGATACGATAACCTACGCCGATACGCACGGTCTCAATACCATCCATCACGTCCAGCTTGGTAACGCATAAACCCGATATACCGTTAATTTGCACCGAGCGCTTCAATGCAGCCGCATCAAACCAACCGCAACGACGCGCCCGCCCCGTGGTGGAACCAAATTCATGCCCGCGCTCTGCCAATCCAGCACCGACAGCATCACATTTATCCACAGCATCATACAATTCAGTCGGAAAGGGACCAGCCCCGACTCGGGTGGTGTAAGCCTTAGTAATCCCCAACACATAATTGAGCATCTGCGGGCCAACACCAGCGCCTGCACAGGCTGCACCCGCGATACAGTTACTGGAAGTTACAAAAGGATAAGTGCCGTGATCTATGTCCAGCAAAGCACCTTGAGCACCTTCAAACAACAAACTGTCACCTGCCTTGTTGGCATCAAACAGGGCGCGTGACACATCCATTACCAAGGGTTTAATACGTTTGGCCAGCTCCAGGGTTTCATCCAACGTTTTCTGGAAATCTACAGTCGGCACGTTGAAATAATTCTTCAGCACAAAGTTGTGATAGTCCAACACCTCGCGCAACTTTGCAGCAAAGCGTTCAGGGTAAAAAATATCCTGCAAGCGGATCGCGCGGCGCGCCACTTTGTCTTCATATGCAGGGCCTATGCCACGTCCGGTTGTACCAATCTTGGCTTCCCCCTTGGCAAGTTCCCGCGCTTGATCAATCGCTTCGTGATACGGCAAAATCAACGGGCAGGATTCAGAAATCTTCAACCGGCCATACACATCCACACCCGCAGCCTGCAACTCATCCATTTCTTTCAACAAAGCCTGCGGTGACAGCACTACCCCGTTACCGATGTAACACACCACGTCGTCACGCAGAATGCCTGACGGAATCAAGTGCAGAACGGTTTTCTTGCCATTTATGACAAGAGTATGACCCGCGTTGTGTCCACCCTGGAAACGCACCACAGCATGCGCATGGTCAGTCAGCCAATCAACGATCTTGCCCTTGCCCTCATCACCCCATTGGGTACCAATTACCACCACACTCTTAGCCATTACGATGCTTTCGATTTAAGAATTAACAGTTACAGAATTCACAGGGAGACCAGCTGCCAAACACCCTCACGCAAGACCAGATCGCGGTCGCATTGCAACTCAACAGGACAATCGGTACTGCCCGGAAAACTCACCACGACCACCTCACCCGCCTCACGAAGCCTTGCAATCTCGACATTCAAAGCGCGGTCGTCCAGGTATGGGGCACGTATTGCAAACAGCGGAGCTTGAGTTGGCAGTAAACGATAAAGCTGCCTCAAATCCATACTAAAGCCAGTCGCAGCGCGAGTCCGACCAAAGCTCCTGCCAAGATCGTCATAGCGGCCACCCAGTGCAATCGCATCGCAACTGTCTGAATGATAAGCAGCGAATACGATGCCAGTGTGATAGTGATAGCCGCGCAAATCGGCGAGATCTATCCCGATGCTGGACACCAAGGGCTGCAACCTGTTTGAGACGGTTTGCAAGTCAGCCAGCGCCACGCCAACTTCCGGATAATCAGGTAATGATTTATGCGCGCGCGCCAACACATCCTCACAACCACCATATAAAGTGGGAAGCACAAGCAGTGCGCCACGCAACACTTCGTCCAAAGGCTGCAGCAATTCCTGCAACGCAGTGCTATCTTTGTTTTGCAGTGCGACAAACAAGGCGCTTTCAAGATTTTTATCCAAACCGCCATGTTGAACCAAAGCACGGAAGACGCCCACATGACCAAGGTCCATATGTACCGCCTCAATACCCAACAAAGCCAGTGAGCGCAACAACAACTGCTGAATTTCCAAATCACTTTCCAGACCGCCATGACCGTACAATTCGGCACCGATTTGCAATAGCTCACGGGTACGCGTCAAACCGACGGGTTGAGTATGCAACACACTACCGGCATAACACAGCCGTGTCACCCCCTGACGATTCAGTAAATGAGCATCAATCCGCGCGACTTGCGGTGTAATATCAGCACGCAAAGCCAGTGTTCGTCCGCTCAATTGATCTACCAGCTTAAAAGTACGCAGATCCATGTCTTGACTATCGTCAATCAGCAACGATTCAGCATATTCAAGCAATGGAGGCGCAACCAGCTGATAACCAGATTTACGAAACAAATCAAGAATCTGCGAACGCATCTGATCTACACGCCAAGCCTCGTCCGGCAGCATGTCATGTATATATTCCGGTAGTAACCAATTTTCCATTATTTAATCCAGTACAACAGCAGCAAACCGGCAAGCATCCCGGTTAGCCCCATAAAACGAAGTTGCCCATCAGTTAGAGTGAGTAATTTTTGAAATGCATCACGCCACATCCCAGGAAACAACAACGGCATGATGCCTTCGATCAACAACACCATTGCCAATCCAACCAGCCAGTAATCCAGCACTACTTGCCAGCCTTACCCGAGCTTTTAAGATATTTGAAAAAAGCCGAACTAGGGTCTATCACCATCATGTCGCTCTTATTCTTAAAACTCTGCTTGTAAGCTTCCAGACTGCGATAAAACGAATAAAACTCGGCATTACGGCCAAAGGCAGCAGCGTAAATTGCGGAAGCCTTCGCATCACCCTCACCCTTGGTTTTCTGTGCGTCACGATAGGCTTCAGCCAAAATCACTTCACGTTGTTTATCCGCATCCGCCTTGATCTTCTCACCTTCTGCTGCGCCGGAAGCACGCAATTCATTCGCCACCCGCTTACGCTCGGCATCCATGCGGCGATATACCGACTCGCTAATCTCCGATGGAAAATCCACACGTTTGAGACGTACATCCAGCACTTGCACACCAATCTTGCGCGCGTCGCTGTCAGTCTTCTCCCGCAGCACCGTCATGATCTGTTCACGCTCACCAGACACCACCTCGTGGATGGTACGTTTACCAAATTCCTCGCGCATACTCGAATTGACCGTCTGCATCAAACGCGTATTGGCACGCACTTCATCTCCGCCAACGCTGACGTAATACTGCTTGACATCCACAATTCGCCACTTAACGAAAGAGTCCACCATGACATTTTTCTTTTCCGCCGTGATGAAACGCTCTGGCTCACCAGTATCCAAAGTCAGGATGCGCGAATCAAAATATCGCACGTTCTGCAAGATGGGTATCTTGAAATACAATCCTGGAGAAGTTTTAACGCTAACCACTTCACCCAACTGGAACACGATCGCATTCTGACGCTGATCAACCACAAACAGACTCAAACTCAACACAATCAGCGCAACGACCACGCCAATCAGAACATTAGCTACATTGGCTTTCATCGGGCACTCCGATCACGGCTTAGCAACGAATCACGCGCACGTTGTGCCGCCGCATTATCATTATTTTCTGAAGATACAGGCGCTACGTCGGCCTTGGCTGCCGCAACTTCTACAGATGAACCGATGCCACGACTGGACTCAAGCAGCTTATCCAGGGGCAGGTATAACAAACTGTTGCCGTTTTTTTGATCTACCATCACTTTACTTACATTGCCCATTACCTGCGACATCATATCCAGATACATCCGTTCACGCGTCACAGTTGGAGCCTTTTCGTATTCGACCAAAATCTGCTTAAAGCGACTCGCATCACCATCTGCGTTGGCTATGACGCTTTGTTTATAGCCTTCTGCTTCTTGTATCAGGCGCGCCGCAGTCCCGCTGGCGCGCGGTATCACATCATTCGCATAGGATTGACCTTCATTTTTCTGCCGTTCACGATCTTGACCCGCTTTAACTGCATCGTCAAAAGCCGCCTGAACCTGTTCGGGCGGCTGAGCATTTTGCATGGTCAGCTTGCTGATCAGGATGCCTGACTTATAGCGATCCAGAATATCCTGAATCAGCTTGGTGGCTGAGGCTGCCACTTGCTCACGACCCTCATAGAGTACAAAGTCCATCTTGTTCTTACCAACCACTTCGCGAATAGCAGTTTCAGCCGCCTGGCGCACGTTCTCATCTGGATTCCGATTATTAAACAAATACCCACCTGGATCGCTTAAAAAATACTGCACTGCAAACTGAATATCAATGATATTTTCATCGTCAGTTAACATCAGTGATTCCTTTAACATCTTGTTTTTGACGTTTTCGCGGTAGCCCACCTCAATGGTACGCACCTGGCTCAGGTTCACAATTTCCACAGATTCCACAGGAAACGGCAAATGCCAACGCGGACCAGGCTCGGTGGTTTCAATCAACTTGCCGAAGCGCAATACCACACCGCGCTGACTCGCATCCACAATATAAAACCCACTGCCTAACCAAATAAGAGCCGCGATAATAACGAGCAAGCCCAAACCGCCTCTAATCTGGGGCATGGGTGATCCTCCGCCCGAATCACTTGAACCTCGTTTGCCAAAACCGCCCTTGTTACCCGTCAAAGAAGAAATCTTGGCATTCAACTTCCGCAATAACTCTTCTAAATCCGGTGGACCACCGTTATTGTTCTTATTACCCCATTGAGGGTCGTTCAATCCCATGGCTTATTTCTTTCTTGTTTGATTTTATTTTCCATTGCTACAGTTTTTTGTTGTGCAACACTCACTTCACACAGAGCTTGCCGCAACTCTTCCAGTCCTTTACCACTCATGGCACTCAAAAAAATGCCGCTGATTTTACCATAATCATCACGCTGGACACTTGGCGGTATGTCTAGCATGTCTATTTTGTTGAACACCAATAACTGCGGAATGTCTCCGGCATCAATTTCGACCAGCACTTTATTAACCTCGCTAATCTGATCGTCATAATTAGGATTACTGGCATCAACCAGATGCAGCAATAAATCGGCCTGAACCGTCTCTTCCAACGTACTGCGAAAGGCAGCAACCAGACCGTGCGGCAAATGCCGAATAAATCCGACTGTGTCGGACATTACAATCGAACCCGCACCTTCAACAAACATTTTCCGACTCGTAGTATCCAGCGTTGCAAACAATTGATTGGCCACATAAGCATTCGCCTTGGTCAAACGATTAAACAAAGTAGACTTGCCGGCATTGGTATAACCGACAATAGAGACGGACAGCGCCGCCGAACGATTTCGCGAACGACGCTGGACATCACGTTGATTCTTCAGCTTCTCCAGCCGTTCCTTGAGCAGATGTACGCGTTTATCCAGCTTGCGCCTATCCAGCTCAAGTTGCGTTTCACCCGGGCCACGCGCACCTACCGCAAATTTTTGCTGCCCCATGTCAGTATTCATGCCAACCAAGCGTGTTGCCAAATATTTGAGCTGCGCCAACTCAACCTGCACCTTGCCTTCATGGCTTTGCGCACGTTGAGCGAATATATCGAGAATCAACATAGTTCTGTCAATGACGCGAGCCTGTAACTGCACAGCAAGATTACGCATTTGCGCGGGGGATAAATCGTGATTGAAAATTACCAGCGGGATTTCCTGTTCGACGACCATTTCGGCTATTTCATGCACCTTGCCGCTCCCGGCAAATAATGCCGCATCAGGGCGCTGACGCTTCGCTTCCACCGTAGCCACGACACGCACGCCTGCCGTCTCTGCCAGCAAACGCAACTCATCTAAACTTTCACGGTAATCTGCATCGCCAAAATCAATGCTGACTAATACAGCCGTTTCAGAAGCTTCTGACTTTTTCTGCATTACTCAGCTTCAGCAGAATCATATGAAAAATTGACCACACGTGCGGGAACAATTGTAGAAATAGCGTGTTTATATACCATCTGAATAACAGAATTATTCTTTAACAGCACCACATACTGATCAAATGACTCTACCTGACCTTGGAGTTTGATACCATTGACCAGATAAATTGCAACTTGAACATGCTCTTTACGCAAGGTATTAAGAAATGGGTCTTGCAACTGCTGTCCTTTTGCACTCATGTTATTGCTCTTTTTGTTAGGAATGGAAGCGCACTGTACTGGATTCCAGCCCATAAAACCAGACCGAATACAGAAAACCGAATCAAATGACTCGTATGTAGCAGTTGCCATAACCTAGAGGCGGCATAATCATTACGCTACCTGTTCCAATTATTGAGCAGGTGTCGCATGTCAGAATCCCACGTTGCATCCGCTTTGGTTGCCAAGCGTTCCGAGCTATCCGGTCTAGCAGCGCATTATATGCAAGAGATTAAACGCATGGATGCACGATATCGTCCTCAAACAATTGCTGCCGTACCGAATTCAATGCTTCGCTCTTGATTCCATAACGCATGCGGCGCAGATAGCGTCGATTCGACCTGAACTGGGATGAGTTTCGCAGGACGTGTGATCGCAGGTGC
>JAVHSF010000104.1:0-25315 GCA_036172035.1 Gallionella sp.
TGCCCGGTTAAATACGCATGGGCATCACCACATAACGAAATTCCTGATTATCAGGAGAAGTAAGCAAAATGCTGCTATTGGGACTGCCAAAGGAAAAAATCGCCTGCTCACTACCAATGCTGCTTAAACCATCTAACAGATAATTAACGTTGAAACCAATATCAATGGCCTCACCGTGGTAATCCGTTTCAATTTCAACCTGCGCTTCTTCCTGTTCGCTGTTGCTGCTTATCACACTGAGATTTTTTTCGGTAAGGACGAAACGCACTCCCCTGAATTTTTCATTCGACAAGATAGCTGCACGTTGCAATGCCTGTTGTACCAAGGTTCGGTTCATGCTCAAGTGATTGCTATAATCAGGTATAACTCTTTGATAATCAGGGAATTTTCCTTCAATCAGTTTAGTAACCAGCTGAATCCCTGAAAAACTTGCCTTTAGTTGCTGGTCTGAAAATTCAAGCTCAATCGCACTGTCATCATCGGCCAGTAATTTTGCCAGTTCCATGACGGCCTTACGCGGAATGATGATTTCCTGTTTTGCCAAATCAGCTTCAATCACAATGGCATTGTATGCCAGCCTGTGTCCATCGGTTGCAACAGCTTTGAGTTTGTTGCCTTCAACGCCCAGCAACACACCATTCAGGTAGTAACGCACATCTTGTTGAGCCATGGCGTATTGGATTGATCCTAGCAATGATTTCAACGCGTTCTGGCTTAATGTAATTTTATTTCCGTTTTGTAATTGATTACTTAGTTTCGGGAAATCCTGTGCAGGTAAAGTTTGCAAATTAAATCTGCTTTTATTTGATTTAATTTGAGCTTTGTTTTCCTTTACTTCGATAGAAATTTTGCTCTGGTCTGGAAGTATGCGCAGGATGTCCTGAAGTTTTTTACCGCCAACTGTAATGGCAGCACTGGAATTGTCTTCCGTTTCGATGGCTGTGGTAATTTGAATTTCAAGATCAGTCGCAGTAAATTTTACTTTACCATTTTCCTTTTCTATCAATATGTTAGACAAAACAGGCATAGTTTGTTTACGCTCGACGACACCAACCACTACTTGCAGTGGTTTCAATAAAGCTTCTTTTTCTATTTTCTGTATAAACATAATATAAATACCTAACAATAATAATAATGTGACCTGTTTACGTGGATAAGTTTAAAAATGTCTTTCAAACCAGTTTGTTGAACACGAAATGCAGTTGTTATTTTGTTGTTTGTTAATCAGTTGGTCTATGTGGGTAAGTTTGTCCGTGAAATTTTAAACCTCAAAGTCCACATTTCATCCACAATTTAATCACAGCTTTATCCTGTCAGTGTCTGGAGCAAAATTTTATAGTCGGCATCCATAGTGGTATCGCTTGCCCTCAGCGCGGTTATTGTCTGACAGGCGTGTATTACAGTTGAGTGATCCTTGCCACCAAAGGAATTGCCAATTTCCGGCAAACTCATTGGAGTAAGTTCCCGTGTCAATGTCATGGCAATTTGCCTTGGGCGTGTCAAATTTCTGGTGCGTCTTTTGGAAAGCATGTCTGCAATTTTGATACGGTAATAATCAGCAACAGTTTTTTGAATATTTTCAATGGAAATCTGTCTGCTTTGAGCAACCAGAATATCCTTGAGTGCTTCTTTTGCCGATTCAACAGAAATACTGCGTTTGTGAAACTTGGTATAAGCCTCTACACGTTTGAGCGCGCCTTCAAGTTCCCTGACGTTTGAATTGACATGTTTTGCAATAAAAAAAGCAACTGCATCGTTCAGCGTATATCCGCTTAGTGTGGCCTTCTTGAGCAAAATAGCAACGCGCATTTCCAGTTCGGGCGGTTCTATCCCGATGGTCAATCCCCAGCCGAAGCGCGAAACCAGACGACTTTCCAGACCCGTTAATTCTTTGGGGAAGGTGTCACTGGTAAGAATTACCTGTTTGTGTGAATCAACCAGAGTGTTGAAGGCATAGAAAAATTCCTCCTGAGTTTTTGCTTTTCCGGCGAAAAATTGAATGTCGTCAATCAGTAGTACGTCCAGGGAGTGATAATACTGCTTGAATTCCTCGAATTTATTGGTTTGGTAGGCTCGTACTACGTCGGCCACATAACGTTCAGCATGCATATAGCAAACCTTGGTCTGTGGGTTGTTGAGCCTGATCTGGTTGCCTATAGCTTGAGCTAAATGCGTTTTACCCAGTCCGACACCACCATAAATAAACAACGGATTATAAGAAACACCTGGTAATTCAGCTACTTGAGTTGCCGCAGCAAAGGCCAATTGATTGGCTTTACCTATCACAAAGTTTTCAAAAGTTAAACTTTCATTGAGCTTTCCGTAGCCTCTAAAGGAAGTTTCTACCTTTGGTTTGTTGTCTGCGGGTAATTTCTTTTTTTCCGCAGCAGGGGGGGGAGGCGAGGCATTTTTGGCCGTTGATTCCTTAACCCGAAAATTGAACGATGGTATTTCCGGGTAAGTCAATTTCGCCAGACGTTTTATTTCAGGGAAAAAACGATCTTGAACAATTTTCAGAGTGAAAGTATTTGGCGCGGTTAAAACCAGACTGCCGTTATCGTTGGATAACTCGAGTGGTTTTATCCAGGAATTAAATTGTTGGGGTGTAAGGCTCTTTTCAAATGAGAGCAAACAGGTATCCCAGAAGGATTTTTCTTGCATATATACCGAAAAGAGTAAGGAAATTAGCTGTAGGGACGCTTCATTCTACAGACCATAGCAAAACTTATCCACAAGCAACAAAGCAAATTTATCTTGACATAAAGAAGGTAACATATTGTAATGCCCCGTTTAATGACACTCCGAGGATAAATTACAATGAAACGCACCTACCAACCTTCAGTAACAAGAAGAAAACGCACCCATGGATTTTTGGTTCGCATGAAAACTCGCGCTGGTAGAGCTGTAATCCGCGCTCGCCGTGCCAAGGGTCGTGCAAAACTCGCTGTTTAAGCATCCCCATAGCTTTCCTGCCGCGCAGCGTATTTCGCGCGGTGTTAGCTACAATAACTGTCTGAAATCAACAATGATTTCAGACAGTTATTTCAAGATTTTTTTCGTACCCAATAATTTGCAATTGGCGAGACTAGGTATCGTTGCGGCAAAAAGACTGATGCCGAGAGCGGTAGACAGAAATATTGCCAAGCGTCAAATACGACAACTTTTTCGCGTACATAAAATTAAATTTGTGGCAATTGATCTGGTTGTCATGGTGCGTAACACCGGGCCATTAGACAACGCTGTGAAAATAAACAGTTTGAGTAAACTTTTTAGTCGGGTAGTTACACGATGCGCAGAATCCTGATCAATGTGATACATGGCTACCAGTATTGTATTAGCCCGCTCAATCCACCGACGTGTCGTTTTACTCCAAGTTGTTCTCATTACGCATGTGAAGCATTGACCAAGCATGGCCTGTTAAAGGGTTTATGGTTGAGTATCAAGCGTCTAGTTCGCTGCAACCCCTGGCATCCAGGTGGCTACGATCCAATACCCTAATCAATACAAAATACCATCATGGACTTTCAGAGACTTTTCCTGTTTTTAATATTTTCGTTTTCACTGATGATGGTGTGGGACGGCTGGCAACGCTATCAGCATCCAGAGTTGCTCCAGCAAACTCAAACTGCATCCGTAAAGTCTGATTTACCGGTAGCAACCACCAAGGCAGCCACTGTTGCAGCACAGGCTGCGATTGCTGAGCAGTCGGCAAAGCAGCCAACCGGAAAAATTATCAAGGTTAAAACCGATTTTCTGGAGGCCGATATCAGTAGCGTAGGTGGAGATATTTTGCATCTGGATTTTCTCAAGCAACCTGATGCCCAAGATAAAAATAAAAGTTTCGTGTTATTCCAAAAGGGTGAAGGAAAACCTACTTATGTGGCTCAGTCAGGTTTGCTGGGTGCAGGGATGCCGAATCACAACAGTATTTTTACCAGCACTCAGGATAGTTATGAGCTCAAGGATCATGCCGAACAGATTCAGGTAAAGCTGGTTGCCCAGAGCGTGGGCGGCATTCAAGTTGTAAAACTGCTTACCTTCCATAAAAGCAGCTATGTAATTGATGTTGCATATCAAATAGAAAATAACAGCGGCGCAGCAATCAATGCCTCTGCTTATTATCAGTTTATTCGCGATAGTGAAACACCTGCGGGTGGCTCCAGGATGGTGCCAACTTACACCGGACCTGCGGTATATACGGAACAGGAAAAATTCCAAAAAGTCGCATTTTCAGATATTGATAAAGCCAAGATTGCTTATCCAAAAGAAGCAAATAACGGTTGGATAGGCATGTTGCAGCATTATTTTGTGGCTGCCTGGATTCCCGAACCAAAAACCAATCGCGAGTATTTCACCCGTAAACTTGATAACGGTTTGTATTCAGCGGGGGTGGTTGTACCTGTACCGGCAATCGCGACAGGACAAAAATCGGTTGTAAAGGTCGCCCTTTACGCGGGGCCTGCCCAGTCTACAATCAACGACATTGCGCCCGGATTGGGTTTGTCGGTGGATTATGGCTGGCTGACCATTTTGGCGACCCCCATATTCTGGATGCTAACGTTCCTGCACGGCATCGTGCAAAACTGGGGGGTGGCGATTATCTTGCTTACCTTGTTGATTAAACTGGTATTTTTCCCATTGTCGGCGGCCAGTTATCGTTCCATGGGCAAGATGCGTCTGGTTGCCCCCAAGCTGGAAAAAATCAAGCAGCAGTATGGCGATGATCGTGAACGATTGAATCGCGCCATGATGGATTTGTACAAGACCGAAAAAATCAACCCGTTGGGGGGCTGTCTGCCGGTTTTGATCCAGATACCGGTATTTATCGCCTTGTATTGGTCTATTCTGGCCAGCGTCGAGATGCGTTATGCGCCATTCTTCGGCTGGATTACTGACTTATCAACCGCCGATCCTTATTACATATTGCCGCTGATTATGGGAGCCAGTATGTATTTGCAATCCAAACTGAATCCTGTTCCAGCGGATCCGTTGCAGGCCAAGGTCATGCAGATTATGCCGATCGCATTCAGTGTGGTGTTTTTCTTCTTCCCGGCGGGGCTGGTGCTGTATTCGATTGTCAACAATGGTTTGTCCATCGCTCAGCAGTGGTATATCACGCGCAACGTAGAGGCAGAGGGTGCAGCAGCGAAACGCTGATCCGATAGCTGCCATCGCCACGGCGCAAGGTCGTGGTGGTGTCGGCGTGGTGCGAGTTTCAGGCAAAGGAATTTATGCCATCGCGGAGTCCGTACTCGGCAAACTACCCGTGCCACGCCATGCCACTTACGGTGATTTTCTGGATGAAAAGGGCGAAGTGATAGATCAGGGCATTGCCCTGTATTTTTCCGCACCGCATTCCTATACCGGCGAAGATGTTCTTGAGCTACAGGGCCACGGCGGAACGGCTGTGTTGCAATTACTATTGCAGCGCTGTCTGGGGTTGGGCGCACGTCTGGCCGAACCCGGAGAGTTTACCTACCGCGCTTTTTTGAATGACAAAATTGATTTGGCTCAGGCTGAAAGTGTCGCCGATCTGATTTCGGCAACCACCGCTGAAGCAGCGCGCAGTGCCGTACGTTCCTTGCATGGTGATTTTTCTGCGGCAATCAATGTGCTGGTAAATGTTTTACTCCGCCTGCGCATGTTGACCGAAGCGATGCTGGACTTTCCTGAAGAAGATATTGAGGTTTCCGATACCGGTCTGCGCGACAAGTTGTTGCATGATGCGCGAACAAAGTTACAGCAAACCCTCGCCACGGCGAAACAGGGTAGCTTGCTGCGTGAAGGCGCGCATATCGCCCTGGTAGGACGGCCAAATGTAGGTAAATCCAGCCTGTTAAACCGTTTGTCGGGTGAAGAGGTGGCATTGGTCAGCGATGTCCCGGGAACGACACGCGACGTGATTCGTCAGGCCATACAGATACGCGGTGTACCGCTGCATATTATGGATACGGCGGGGTTGCGAAGCTCGCAGGATGCAGTCGAGAACATGGGCATGGCGCGTACGCATCAGGCCGCTCTAAAAGCTGATTTGATTCTGTTGTTGCTGGATGCGGATCAGGGGTACAGCGAGGAAGACCGGGAGATTTCCTCCAGTTTTCCCGCCGACATTCCCCGCCTCAAAGTGTTCAACAAGGCTGACCTGATGAAAGATATGCCTGATGCACAGCGGGAAGAGGGCATATATATCTCCGCCAAAACAGGGGAAGGCATCGAACCGTTTCGCGATAAACTGCTTGAACTGATTGGCTGGAATAATCGGGAAAGCGGAGCGTTCATTGCCAGAGAACGTCATTTAATTGCGTTAAATCTGGCACGGATCCACCTTGACCGCGCCTCTTCGCAGGTGAATATGCCGGAGTTATTTGCCGAGGAGTTGCGTCTTGCCCAGCAAGCCTTGAGCAGCATCACCGGCAGGTTTACTGCCGACGATCTTTTGGGCGAAATATTCAGCAGCTTCTGTATCGGAAAATAATTGTAGGTGTTCCACGTGAAACCGAATATTTCAGATTGTGTCCGGTCTGTTGTATGATGCGCCTCCTTTTTTGTTCAGTGGCAGCATGAATTTTCCCGATATATTCGACGTGATTGTGGTGGGCGGCGGCCATGCCGGAACCGAGGCCGCGCTGGTCAGCGCGCGTTCCGGTTGTAAGACCTTGTTAATTAGTCACAATATCGAGACCCTTGGTCAGATGTCCTGTAATCCTTCCATAGGTGGAATAGGTAAAGGACATTTGGTCAAAGAAGTAGATGCGCTTGGCGGAGCCATGGCGATGGCGACCGATGAAGGCGGCATTCAGTTCCGCATCCTTAATTCCAGCAAAGGCTTTGCGGTGCGTGCCACGCGCGCGCAGGCCGACCGCATTCTTTACAAGCAGGCAATCCGCTCGCGTCTGGAAAATCAGCCCGATCTCTGGTTGTTTCAGCAGGCGGTTGATGATTTGCTGGTGGAGCAGGACAAAGTTACCGGTGTCGTTACTCAGCTCGGCCTGCGTTTTAAGGCGAAAACGGTGGTGTTGACAACGGGTACATTCCTGTCCGGGTTGGTGCATGTAGGTCAGGCAAATTATCAGGCGGGACGCGCAGGCGACCCTCCCTCACTCAGTCTGGCGCACCGTTTGCGAGAGTTGAAACTGCCGGTGGGGCGCTTGAAAACAGGCACTCCGCCGCGCATTGACGGACGCACGATCAATTACGCGCTGTTGCGCGAGCAGGCGGGTGATGATCCTGTGCCAGTGTTTTCCTTTATGGGAAATGCGGCGCAACATCCACGGCAAATGCCCTGCTGGATTACCGATACGAATGAACGAACGCACGACATTATTCGCGGCGGCCTGGATCGTTCGCCCATGTTTACCGGTGTCATCGAGGGAATAGGACCGCGTTATTGCCCTTCTATCGAAGACAAAATCACCCGTTTTGCCGATAAAAATTCACACCAGATTTTCCTGGAGCCGGAAGGATTGACCACTCACGAGGTCTATCCGAACGGGATTTCAACGAGTTTGCCGTTTGATATACAGCTGGAATTAGTGCGTTCTATCAAAGGCTTGGAAAATGCTCACATACTGCGCCCGGGTTATGCGATTGAATATGATTTCTTCAATCCTTCAGGATTAAAGAAATCTTTGGAAACCAAGGCGATACGCGGATTGTTTTTTGCCGGACAAATTAACGGTACGACGGGTTACGAAGAAGCTGCGGCACAGGGTTTGTTGGCTGGCTTGAACGCCTCACTCCAGGTTCGCGAAATGGAAGCCTGGTGTCCGCGTCGCGACGAAGCGTATTTGGGGGTGTTGGTGGATGACTTGATTACCCAGGGGGTAACCGAACCTTATCGCATGTTTACCAGTCGTGCCGAATACCGTCTGCAACTGCGGGAAGACAATGCCGATCTGCGTTTGACTGAAACGGGACGAAAACTGGGCATTGTTGATGATGCGCGATGGCGTGCCTTTGAGAAAAAGCGTGAGGCGATTGTTCTGGAGGAACAGCGCATGCGCAGTACATGGGTGAACCCGCATCATTTGCCGCCTGATGATGCGTTGCGTGTACTTGGCAAAAATATAGAGCGGGAATATTCACTTTACGAGTTGCTGCGACGGCCAAATGTAAATTACACCGGATTGCTTACTTTGCCTGGTGCGGGTGTCGCCGTAGAAGATGAGAAGGTGGCCGAACAAGTAGAAATACAGGCCAAATATCGAGGCTACATTGAGCGTCAAGATGAGGAAATAGCGCGTAATAGTCACAATGAGGTAATGCGCTTGCCGGATAATCTGGATTACAGCCAGGTTCACGGACTATCCATAGAGGCGAAACAAAAACTCAATCAATTCAAGCCTGAAACGATAGGTCAGGCAGCGCGCATTGCCGGGATTACCCCCGCTGCAATTTCACTATTGCTGGTTCATCTCAAGCGCGGCTTCGGGGATACCAGAACGGGTGAGACAAGCGCATGAACCTGGGAGAAAAATTAAATAATGGCACTCTTCGACTTGGCTTGAAGATTGACAGTGGGACACAGCAGAAATTGCTGGATTATCTGGCGCTGCTGGTGAAGTGGAACAAGGTTTATAACTTGACGGCAATCCGTGACCCGGAGCAGATGGTCAGCCACCACTTGCTGGATAGTCTTGCGGTATTGCCTCATCTTTGGGCGGGACGTTGGCTGGATGTCGGTTGTGGGGCGGGTTTGCCGGGGTTGGTGCTGGCTATTGCTCACCCGGATTGGAGCGTGACCTTGTTGGACAGCAACAGCAAGAAAACCGGTTTTGTCCAGCAGGCGATAATTGAGCTGGGACTGAAGAATGTGACGGTTCGTTGTGCAAGGGTGGAAGAATTTACGGCAACAGAAAAGTTTGATGGGATTATTTCCCGCGCTTTTACCGAGCTGGGGGATTTTTTAAAAATTACGGGTCATCTACTCGCGCAGCATGGCGGCTGGGTTGCGATGAAGGGGGTGCCTGAACGGGATTTGGCCAATGTGCCGAATAACTGCCTGATTGAACAAGTCATCACGTTATGTGTGCCAGGTCTGGATGCTGCGCGTAGTTTAGTTATTGCCAGAAATAAAGGGGAGCAGACTTCATGACCAAGATAATGGCGATAGCCAACCAAAAAGGTGGAGTAGGTAAAACCACAACAACCGTGAATCTTGCAGCCAGCCTGGCCGCCGCCAAACAGCGTGTGTTGCTGGTTGACCTTGATCCCCAGGGTAACGCAACAATGGGTAGCGGCATTGAGAAACGTGACTTGGAGCTAAGCGTTTACCATCTGCTGCTCGGAAGCAAAACTGTAGCCGAAGTGATCAAAAAATCCGAGATAGGGCAATATTTTGTACTGCCGGCCAATCGGGATTTGGCGGGTGCGGAAATTGAGTTGGTGAATTTAGATCACCGGGAAACGCGTTTGAAAGATGAGATTGGCCGTGTGGCAGAAAATTACGATTACATTCTGATAGATTGCCCTCCGGCTCTTAACCTTTTGACTTTAAATGGATTATGCGCAGCAAAGTCAGTGATGATACCGATGCAGTGCGAATACTATGCACTGGAAGGTTTGAGCGATCTGGTCAACACGATTCGCAGGGTGCGCGGTAGTCTGAACCCGGTGTTGGAAATTGAAGGATTATTGCGTACCATGTTTGATCCGAGGAACACGCTGGCGCAGCAAGTATCCGACCAGTTGCAGCAACATTTTGGCGACAAGGTTTATCGCACCGTGATTCCGCGCAATATCCGCCTGGCCGAAGCCCCCAGTTATGGCGTTCCCGTGCTTTACCATGACAAGGCATCCAAGGGAACGCAAGCTTATTTGGCATTGGCTGCAGAGTTGTTGGGCAACCATATGCATTCGTCCACGCCACAATAAAGGAAACCCTTATGACAAAACCACAAAAAGGCTTGGGACGCGGATTGGATGCCCTGTTATCAGGCGGAAAAAGCGAAAAAGATGACGTGCTTCGCGAGCTGAATGTGTCGTTGCTAAAGCCGGGAAAATATCAGCCCCGATCACAGATGGACGAAGCATCCTTGAAAGATTTGGCATCTTCCATCAAAGCTCAGGGAGTAATGCAACCCATATTGGTGCGGCAACTTGATGATGGAAGCTACGAAATTATCGCTGGTGAGCGGCGTTGGCGAGCAGCGCAACTGGCAGAACTTTCTCATGTGCCGGTATTGGTGCGTAGTGTTCCTGACAACGCTGCCCTGGCGATGGCGCTCATCGAAAATATCCAGCGCGAGAACCTTAATCCGCTCGAAGAGGCCGCCGGCATCAAACGGTTGATAGACGAGTTCAAAATGACACACCAGCTTGCTGCTGATGCGGTCGGACGATCACGCAGTGCTGCGAGCAATTTGCTACGTTTGCTCAAACTTCCCAGTGAAATTCAGGCGAAGATAATGTCTGGGAAATTGGATATGGGGCATGGACGCGCGCTATTGAGCCTGGATGGAGCCAGACAAATTGCTGCGGCAAACAAAATTTGTCTGGAAAATTTGTCCGTAAGAGAAACGGAAAAATTGATACAAAAATGGTTGAATCCTGAAGCCAGCCAGCACCGTCAAATTACGGTAAAAAGTCGTGATGTATTGCGTTTACAGGAAGCGTTGTCGGAACGCATGGGAACGAATGTCACAATAAAAGAAAAAAACAAGGGCGCAGGACAACTGGTCATTGACTATACAAATCACGAACAATTGGATGAGTTGATTGCTAACTTGCAAAAAATTTAGTCAGAAGGGCTTGACTTGGGCTGAGGTAATCAAAGACAATGCCGACAATTAAAAAGACTCGGTAGCAAAAAATTGAACTCCGTTGCCGGGATGAATGAAACAAAAATAACAATAAAACAAGCCTTTGAAAAGGCCGCGCGCTGGCAAATGATAGCGACGCTGACTATATGCACAGCCGTATTACTATTTATAAGCATTCACGCGGCCATTTCTTCTTTTTTGGGTGGAATCTCAGCCATAGTGGGCGGCTATGTGGGTGCGGTGATGACTCGCAGTCGTGTTGACCAGTCTGCAGGCGCTGTACTGATAGCGTTACTCAAGGCTGAAATAGCCAAAGTAATGGTAATATCCGTGCAGTTGTTGGCGATATTTAAACTTTATGATGGGCTGGTTCCTTTGGCTCTGATAGGCGGGCTGGCAGTATCTGTACTGGTATCTGGTGCAGGTCTGGGAGCCGTAGGGAATAATAAACAATAACTGGATATTGAATGTCAACCGAACAAGCTCTAACACCCTCTAGCTATATCACCCATCACCTTACTTTTAATTCACAATCCGTCGGAGAAACTGCTTTCTGGTCTCTGCATATGGATACCTTGGTAACGGCCGGTATATTAGGTTTGCTTACGTTTGGGTTGTTGTGGTGGGTGGTTCGTGGCGCAACGATGGGGGTGCCAACCAAGCGCCAGGCAGCTATCGAGCTGCTGTTTGAGTTTGTTGATGATCAGGTTAAAGGTCTGTTTCACGGGGATCGTAGCAAATTTGTCGCTCCTTTGGCATTGACTGTATTCGTCTGGGTTTTGATGATGAATGCCATGGACTTCCTGCCAATTGACATCATGGCGTGGATATACGAGAAGATTTTTGGTCAAGAGCACTGGCGCGCCGTTCCAACCTCGGATATCAACACGACTTTCGCGCTGGCACTAGCGGTGTGGTTCCTGATGATTTTCTTCAGTATCAAGGTAAAAGGTTTGGGCGGCTGGATACATGAGCTGTTTTGCGCTCCTTTTGGCTCGCATCCACTGGTTTGGCCGGCAAACTTTCTGTTTAACCTGATTGAATATATTTCAAAGCCGCTGTCTCATTCCTTGCGTTTGTTCGGTAACATGTATGCGGGTGAAATCATATTTCTGCTGCTGGGAATGTGGGCCGCTACTGGTTTGGCGGGGACGATATTTGGCGCAATGCTGGGTGCCGGATGGGCAATCTTCCACATTTTGATTGTCGTGCTGCAGGCCTTCATCTTTATGATGTTGACTGTTGTGTATATTGCGATGGCGCATGAAAGCCACTAGTTTTTAGTACGAGTATTTTTTAACCACTGTTAGTAAATTGAAAGGAAACACGATGGACAACATGCAATTTTTGGCACTGATTCAAGCATACACAGGCGTTGGTATCGGCCTGATCATCGGATTGGGCGCTGCTGGCGCTTGTATCGGTATCGGTATCATGTGCAGCAGCTTTTTGGATGGTGCAGCTCGCCAGCCTGAAATGATTTCAACTTTGCAAGGTAAAGTATTCCTGTTGTTGGGTCTGATTGATGCTTCTTTCATTATCGGTGTTGGTTTGGCTATGATGTTTGCTTTCGCAAACCCACTGTTAAGCGTCGTTCACTAGTTTGATCTTGGCCAAGGTAGCAATGGCCGACGTAAGGAGCTGAAATGGATATTACTTTTACACTAATTGCACAAGCTTTGACGTTTGCCGTATTGATATGGTTTACGGCCAAGTTCATCTGGCCGCCGTTGATGAATGCAATTGAAACTCGCCAAAAAACCATTGCTGATGGCTTGGCTGCTGGTGAGCGTGGAAAGCATGATCTGGAAATGGCGGCAAAGCGTTCTGCCGAGATTATTCGCGAAGCAAAAGAAAAAGCGGCGGATATATTGGCGGGCGGCGATAAGCGTGCGAGTGAAATCGTAGAAGCAGCCAAGACGCAAGCTAAAGTTGAAGGTGATCGCATTATCGCGGGTGCTAAAGCTGAGATTGATCAAGAAGTTTTTCGTGCCAAAGAACAACTGCGTACGCAAGTATCCGCGATTGCTCTGGCTGGTGCTGGAAAAATTCTTGGTCGCGAAATTGACGCAAAAGCACACAATGATTTGCTTGAAAAACTCGTCGCGGAAATCTAAACGTTATGTCAGAAGCCAATACCATAGCCCGTCCATACGCTCAGGCAGCGTTTGATGAAGCACAGAAACTCGGCGATTTAAAAGGTTGGTCTGCAACGCTGATCCGCCTTGCGGAGTTGATGTCAAATCCTGATGTGCAGTCCGCAGTAGGCAACCCGCGCCTCTCAAAATCCAGGATTGAACCAATAATTTTGGAATTGTGCGGGAAGCAGCTTAACAAACAGCAGACAAATTTTGTTCGTGTACTTGTTGAAAGTGGTCGCCTCTGTGTTTCTGCGGAAATTGCAGAAATGTTCGAGGCGCTGCGTGCCGAAGCAGAAAAATTTGTGGATGTAACGGTGGTTTCGGCCTTTGAGCTCAGTGATGCGCAACAGCAGAAAATTTCTGCCGCCCTCAGAGCGCGTATGAAACGTGAGATTAAGCTGAGCTGCAAAATTGATAAAGCCCTTTTGGGTGGCGTAGTGATTCGTGCCGGCGACAAAGTAATTGACGGTTCCGCGCATACACGTCTTGCCGAGCTCACAAACGCCCTGGCTTGATGACTGATATAACGAAATAAGGAAAAGCAGATGAAGCTCAACCCTTCTGAAATTAGTAATTTGATTCGCAGCCGCATAGAAAACTTTGAAACACTGACTGAAGCTCGTACCGAAGGTACTGTTGTCAGCGTAACTGACGGTATCGTGCGAGTACACGGTTTATCGGATGTTATGCAAGGTGAGATGCTGGAATTTACTGGCAACGTGTATGGTTTGGCATTGAACCTGGAGCGTGATTCGGTAGGTGCGGTTATCCTTGGCGAATACGAACACATCACCGAAGGTGACACGGTCAAATGCACAGGCCGTATTCTTGAGGTGCCGGTAGGACCTGAATTATGTGGTCGTGTGGTTGATTCATTGGGTCAGCCAATTGATGGTAAAGGCCCGATCAACACCAAGATGACGGACAAGATTGAAAAACTTGCGCCAGGTGTGATTCAACGTAAATCAGTTGATGAGCCTGTCCAAACCGGTCTTAAATCAATTGATTCAATGGTTCCAGTCGGTCGTGGTCAGCGCGAATTGATCATCGGCGACCGCCAAACGGGTAAAACCGCTGTTGCAATTGATGCGATCATCAACCAGAAGGGTCAAAACATGACCTGTATCTACGTTGCTATCGGCCAAAAAGCATCAACGATCGCAAACGTGGTGCGCAAACTGGAAGAGCATGGCGCGATGGGTTACACCATTGTGGTTGCCGCTACGGCCTCCGATTCAGCCGCGATGCAATTTTTGGCACCCTATGCTGGCTGCACCATGGGCGAATACTTCCGTGACCGCGGTCAGGATGCGTTGATTGTTTATGATGACTTGACCAAGCAGGCTTGGGCGTACCGTCAAATTTCACTGCTGTTACGTCGTCCTCCTGGTCGTGAAGCTTATCCTGGTGACGTATTTTACCTGCACTCACGTTTGCTGGAACGTGCGGCGCGTGTTAGCGCTGATTACGTCGAAGCATTCACCAAGGGTGAAGTCAAGGGTAAAACAGGTTCACTAACTGCATTGCCCATCATTGAAACCCAAGGTGGCGATGTTTCTGCTTTCGTCCCTACCAACGTGATTTCGATTACCGATGGACAAATTTTCCTGGAAACGGACTTGTTCAATGCAGGTATTCGTCCCGCGATTAACGCCGGTATTTCGGTGTCTCGTGTGGGGGGGGCAGCACAGACTAAAGTCATCAAAAAGCTGGGGGGCGGTGTACGTCTTGCCTTGGCTCAATATCGTGAGTTGGCAGCCTTTGCGCAATTCGCTTCCGATTTGGATGAAACGACCCGCAAACAACTTGAACGCGGCCGTTTGGTTACCGAGTTGATGAAGCAGTTGCAATACTGCCCGTTGTCCGTGGCCGATATGGCCGTGACACTGTTCTCGGTAAACAAGGGTTACTTTGATGATGTTGAAGTCAGCAAAGCTCTCGCGTTTGAGTCTTCCTTGCAATCTTATTTGAAATCAAAGCAAAAGACACTGATGGATGCAATTGAGTCCAGCAAGGATCTTAACGGAGACAATGAAAAATTGTTATCTGCTGCGATCGAAGAATTCAAGGCAACAGCGGTTTACTAAGGCGGGGTGAGAGATGGCTGGCAGTAAAGAGATCCGCACAAAAATCAAGAGTGTAGAGAATACACGCAAGATTACGCGCGCCATGGAAATGGTTGCAGCAGCCAAGATGCGCAAGGCGCAGGAACGCATGCGTGCCGCGCGTCCTTATGCAGAAAAGATACGTAATGTTGCAGCTCATCTTTCACGCGCCAATCCAGAATACAAACATCCATATCTGGTTAAGCGTGACAACCTTAAAAAGGTTGGAGTGATTGTCATCACTTCTGACAAGGGACTATGCGGTGGTTTGAATACCAACGTGTTGCGCTTGGCGGTTACCCACATGAAAACATGGGAAAGTGAAGGAAAAGCGGTTACGGTAAGTGCAATTGGCAACAAGGGACTGGGGTTCATGAACCGCATCAATGCAGAAGTTAAGTCGCACCTGACTGGCTTGGGTGATGTGCCTCACATGGAAAAGCTGATTGGCGCAACTAAAGTGATGCTGGATGCTTACGTTGCTGGTGAAGTAGACGAGATTCATATCTGCTATAACCACTTTGTGAACACCATGAAACAAGAGCCGTGTATTGAACAGTTATTGCCATTGACCAGTGAGAAAATAGGCAGCGCAGATGGCAACTGGGATTATATTTATGAACCGGAAGCCAAAGATGTGATTGATGAACTGTTGCTGCGTTATATCGAATCGTTGGTGTACCAAGGTGTCGTAGAAAACATGGCATCCGAGCAAAGCTCTCGTATGGTTGCCATGAAGGCTGCTTCTGATAATGCCAAGTCGGTTATTGCTGATCTCAAGCTGGTTTATAACAAGGCTCGTCAAGCTGCCATTACCCGTGAGATTTCAGAAATCTGTAGCGGTGCCGCAGCCGTAGGTTGATTGATTTCGCGCAATAGCAGTAAATTACAAAATTATTTTAGATGGGGAATTTTAAAATGACTCAAGGAAAGATTGTTCAGTGTATCGGTGCTGTGGTTGACATCGAGTTTCCGCGTGATCAGATGCCGAAGATTTATGACGCACTAACGCTGAATGCCGATGTAGGTTCAGTTGTTGAAGCTGGCCTGACATTTGAAGTAGAGCAGCAGTTGGGTGATGGTGTCGTCCGTACGATTGCAATGGGATCCTCAGATGGATTGAAGCGCGGAATGTCGGTAGTAAATACTCATAATCCAATCAGTGTTCCTGTCGGTGTCGGTACCTTGGGTCGTATTATGGACGTACTGGGTCGCCCAATTGACGATGCGGGTGCAATTCCTTGTGAAGAGCGTCGTGCGATTCACCAAAAAGCACCTAAGTTTGATGAACTGTCGCCATCTGTTGATTTGCTGGAAACCGGTATCAAGGTGATTGACCTGGTTTGCCCGTTTGCTAAAGGCGGTAAAGTCGGTCTGTTCGGCGGTGCGGGTGTGGGCAAGACCGTGAACATGATGGAACTGATCAACAATATCGCCAAGCAGCACAGTGGTTTGTCGGTTTTCGCCGGTGTAGGTGAACGTACCCGCGAAGGTAACGATTTCTACCACGAAATGAAAGATTCCAACGTCTTGGACAAAGTTTCCATGGTGTTTGGTCAAATGAACGAACCGCCTGGTAACCGTCTGCGTGTTGCGCTGACTGGTTTGACTATGGCTGAGAAGTTCCGTGACGAAGGTCGCGACATCCTGTTCTTTGTGGATAATATCTATCGCTACACACTGGCCGGAACTGAAGTTTCTGCCTTGTTGGGACGTATGCCTTCCGCCGTGGGGTATCAACCTACTCTGGCTGAAGAAATGGGTCGTTTACAAGAACGTATCACTTCGACAAAAGTGGGTTCGATCACTTCTGTACAAGCTGTTTATGTTCCAGCCGATGACTTGACCGACCCCGCTCCTGCTACTACCTTCTTGCACCTGGATTCAACTGTTGTGCTGTCTCGCGACATCGCATCCCTGGGTATTTATCCAGCTGTGGATCCGCTGGATTCAAGCTCACGCCAACTCGATCCTTTGGTTGTCGGCGCAGAACACTATTCAGTCGCGCGTGGCGTTCAACAAACATTACAACGCTACAAGGAATTGCGCGACATCATCGCAATTTTGGGTATGGATGAACTGGCACCGGAAGATAAGCTGGCCGTTTCTCGTGCGCGCAAAATTCAACGCTTTCTGTCTCAACCATTCCATGTGGCCGAAGTGTTTACCGGTAGCCCGGGAAAATACGTTTCTTTGAAAGACACCATCAAAGGTTTCAAAGGCATCGTTGAAGGCGAATATGATCACTTGCCAGAACAAGCGTTCTATATGGTTGGTGCCATCGAAGAGGCCGTTGAAAAAGCCAAGACGCTTTAATAGAGGTGATCCAAATGGCAATGACAGTTCATGTTGACGTAGTAAGCGCGGAAGAGTCTCTCTTCTCAGGACTGGCAGAGATAGTCATCGTTCCTGGTCAGATGGGTGAACTGGGTATTTATCCGCGTCACGCAGCTTTGTTGACACGCATCAAGCCTGGTTCTGTGCGAATCAAACGACCGGATCAAGTTCAGGAAGAGCTGATTTATGTGTCGGGTGGAATGCTTGAAGTGCAACCCGATGTAGTCACGATACTTGCAGATACCGCAATTCGTGGCAAAGATCTGGATGAATCTCGTGCAATAGAAGCCAAACGCGCCGCCGAAGAAGAGATGCGCAATCGTACTTCAGATGTTGATTACGCACGGGCACAAGCCGAACTTGCTGAAGCAATCGCTCAATTGCGAGCCATTCAGCAAATTCGCAAACATACGTCTCACTAGCAGCAAATAAAACAAAAAAAGCAGCTTCGGCTGCTTTTTTTGTTTCTGGAACACATCATTCCGCGCAGCGACGAATGGCAGCCATATAACACCCGTTAACTTAACCACAATTGAAATCATTTGTTTATAATCAGCACTCTTCTTAAAGGCAATATATGAATCCTTTAAATATCATTATTCTGGCGGCCGGAAAAGGTACGCGCATGTACTCTAACCTCCCAAAAGTATTGCATAAACTTGCCGGAAAGCCGTTGGTTCAACATGTACTCGATTGCGCGCAGTTGCTTAATCCCCAAAAAATTTGCGTGGTGTATGGACACGGCGGTGAATCCGTACCCCAAGCGGTGGCATCGTCTGAGGCTCTCTACGTCTTACAGGAACCCCAGCTTGGCACGGGTCATGCCGTGCAGCAGGCTATGCCTTTGCTCGCGGATGATAGTCAAACGCTGGTGTTGTATGGCGATGTGCCGCTGATCCAGCAAAAAACGCTACATCAGATGCAACAAATGGGCGGGGGATTGACGGTGTTGACTGTTAACCTTGTCAATCCCACGGGATACGGACGTATCGTACGCAACGGGCAAGGTGATGTAATTAGTATTGTGGAAGAAAAAGATGCCACTTCAGAGCAACGTGAAATCATTGAAGTGAATACCGGGATCATGCTTGCCCCGACTCAAGATTTGAGGAATTGGCTGGCAAAGCTGGGAAATGACAACGTGCAAGGTGAATATTATCTGACGGATATAGTTGGCATGGCGGTTGCAGACGGAGTAGCGGTTCATACCGTGCAACCTGCCAACGAGTGGGAAATACATGGCATTAACAGTAAAACTCAACTGGCGGTACTCGAACGTACTTGGCAGCAAGTTGAGGCAGCCAGACTGATGGCTCAAGGAGTTACACTGGCCGATCCCGCGCGTGTTGATATTCGCGGCAAGCTGGTTTGTGGTCGCGACGTAGAAATTGATGTGGGTTGCATATTTGAAGGTGAGGTCGTTTTAGGTAATAACGTGCAAGTCGGTGCTTATTGCATTATTAGAAATACCACCCTGGCAGATGGCACACAAATTGCTCCGTTCAGTCACATAGACAGCAGCATAGTAGGAACAGATTGCCGCATCGGACCTTATGCCAGACTTCGACCCGGCAGCAAATTACACGATGATGTTCACGTGGGTAATTTTGTGGAAATCAAAAATAGCGAAATCGCTCAGTCCAGTAAAGCGAACCATCTGAGCTACATCGGAGACAGTACGATAGGTCGCAGGGTAAATATTGGAGCAGGGACGATTACTTGCAATTACGATGGCGCATACAAACACCGTACCATTATTGGTGACGACGTATTTATCGGTTCGGACACGCAGCTGGTCGCACCCGTTACCGTGTCCAATGGTTCAACCATTGGTGCGGGATCGACCATTACCCGCGATACTCCCGCTGGTGAACTCACCCTGTCACGTTCTAGACAGGTTTCCATTAACGGATGGCGGCGACCGGCGAAGCAGGCTAAGTAATCGCGGCAATCAAGCGGCAAATTTTGTATCAGGCTAATCAACAGGAGTTTGAATATGTGCGGAATCGTAGGTGCCATTGCGCAACGTAATGTTGTCCCCATCTTGCTTGAAGGATTGCAACGACTCGAATATCGGGGTTATGACTCGGCAGGCCTGGTAGTAGGGCATGACGGACAGTTGGATCGCGTGCGCAGCACTGGCCGAGTGATGGAACTCGCAGAGAAGAGTGCGACAACGCAAGGTTTGATCGGAATAGCACATACTCGCTGGGCGACGCATGGCGCGCCCAGCATCAGCAATGCTCATCCGCACCAGAGTAACGACCTGATTGCGGTGGTACATAACGGCATCATTGAAAATTATGAGGTGTTACGCGCACGTTTGATCGCCGATGGTTATGTTTTTACATCTGAAACTGACACGGAAGTCATCGCTCACCTGATACACAATAATTATGTACACGGCAATTCATTGCTAGTGTCCACGCAAATGGCACTCGCCGAGTTGGTTGGTGCATATGCGCTTGGTGTGATTGCCGCAGATAATCCAGACCAGTTAATTTGTGCCAGACGCGGTAGCCCGTTACTGATGGGAGTCGGTATTGGTGAAAATTTTATTGCTTCAGATATATCAGCGTTATTACCCGTTACCAACCGTGTTATTTATCTGGAAGAAGGCGATGTAGTCGAAGTTCAGCGCCAAAGTTACCGCATCTTCGATGTGACAGGTAACTTGGTGGTACGCCCTGTTCAGATAAGTGAAATCAGCAACGAAAGCGTGCAATTAGGCAATTATCGCCACTACATGCAAAAGGAAATCCACGAGCAACCCCAGGCTATAGCCGATACTCTGGAATTCGTCAGCAACGGCAAATCCATTTCATCGGGAATATTTGGCGCTGAAGCCGCCGCATCCTTTGCCGAGATTGACAGCATCCTGATACTTGCCTGCGGCACCAGCTACCACGCGGGTTTGGTAGCGCGTTACTGGCTGGAGGAAATCGCCCGGATACCCTGCACGGTGGAAATCGCCAGTGAGTATCGTTACCGAAGCAGCGTCCCCAATCCCAGGTCACTGGTGGTGGTGCTTTCGCAATCTGGCGAAACTGCCGATACGTTAGCTGCCTTGAATCATGCCAAGGCATTGGGTCACCAACACACACTGGCTATATGCAATGTTCCCGAAAGCGCGCTGGTCAGAGCTTCCAAACTACGCTTTTTGACACGCGCCGGCCCCGAAATCGGCGTGGCTTCGACCAAGGCATTCACGACACAACTGGTGGCATTGTTCTTGCTTACTATGGTATTGGCGAAGCAACGCGGCCATCTTGCGCAGGAGCAGCAGTACTTGCATGCTTTGCGCCATCTGCCCAGCGCAGTGCAAAAAGTGCTGGATATGGAGCCGCAAATTGCCTTGCTTGCAGAACAATTTGCGGATAAACAACATGCCCTGTTTTTGGGTAGAGGAATGCATTACCCGATCGCGTTGGAAGGTGCACTCAAACTCAAGGAAATCTCCTATATTCACGCTGAAGCCTATCCGGCGGGTGAATTGAAGCATGGCCCATTGGCGCTGGTAGATAAGGATATGCCCGTCATATCGGTAGCGCCCAACGACGTTTTGCTGGAAAAGCTCAAATCCAATCTTCAGGAAGTTCGGGCGCGCGGGGGTGAGTTATATGTATTTGCCGATGCTGATAGCCATATCGGCGAAACAGAAGGTGTGCATGTCTTGCAAATGCCCGAACACGCGGGGTATTTAAGCCCTATTCTCCACACCATCCCATTGCAGTTGCTGGCATATTATGTGGCATTGCAAAAGGGTACCGATGTAGACAAGCCGAGAAATCTCGCCAAGTCAGTGACCGTGGAATAAGCACGGTTCGGTCACCCTAATTATCGGGGTGAAAAATGGCGGTAATCGCCGTATTCAATCAAAAAGGCGGGGTAGGAAAAACCACTACTTGTCTGAACATAACGGCTGCGCTTTATATCGCGCAGTCGTCTCCCATTGCCCTGGATATGGATCCGCAAGGACATTTGACCCTGTCCAGCGGGATTAGGCATATCGCGACAGACAACAGCATCGCCGCATTTTTCAAGCAAAAAAAACCGCTGGCCGATCTGTTACAAGATACGGCGCGAGGCTGGCAACTCATCCCTGCTGCCCTCGAACTGACAAAGATAGACGCTCTGTTGGGTAGTGACCCGCAGGCGGCAACCCTGCTGAAACAGGGACTACGGGAAGAATTGGCACTAACTGGCGCGCCGATATTGATAGATTGCTGTCCGATGCTGGGAGTACTCACGTTAAATGCCTTGCTGGCAGCGGATCGGGTGCTGATTCCCGTATCGGCTGATTTCTTGTCGTTGCAAGGTGTACACAGGCTGGAGAGTGCGCTCAATGTGTTGGAAATTAAGCTCAAACGCAAGATACCGCGCCGCATCCTGGTGACGCGTTTCGACTCCCGACGCAAACTGTCTTACGACATATACGACAAACTCAAAAATCAATTTGGTGCGTTGGTATGCAATACGCGTATCGGTGAAAATGTCGCGCTGGCAACCAGCCCCATGCACGGGCAGGATATATTTGCATATGAAGCGCACAGTACGGGGGCTGCGGATTATCAGGCTTTAAGCAAAGAATTATGGGAAAGCGGGTTTTTTTCCTGAAATAAACGACTACCAAGACCAGATGAACGGCAGGATCAGTTGCAGCAGCAATATTCCCACAATGACCGTCAGCAGTGTGTTCCGCCGTTGCTGCTGAATGAGCAGCAACACCATAGCCCCTTCGATGCCTGCCGATGGATTGTCGTTCAAGCGTTGATGCAACAAACGCGGCAATTGTGGTAAAAGTGTGGCGTAACGCGGTGCTTCTTCGCGTAACGCCTTGAAAAAGCCGCGCCAACCTACCTGCTCACTCATCCAGCGTTCCAGCCAGGGCTTGGCGGTTTTCCACAAATCCAGTTCGGGGTCGAGTTGCAGACCCAGACCTTCGATGTTGAGCAAGGTTTTCTGCAATAACACCAATTGCGGCTGAATCTCGATACCGAAGCGTCGTGAAGTCTGGAACAGCCGCAGCAACACGCGCCCGAAAGACACTTCGCGCAACGGGCGGTCAAATATCGGCTCACATACTGCCCGTATCGCTGCCTCAAGCTCATCCACACGGGTTTCTCTTGGTGCCCAGCCCGATTCGATATGCACTTCGGCGACGCGCTTGTAATCGCGGCGGAAGAAGGCGATAAAATTTTGCGCGAGATAATGTTTGTCGGTATCGGTGAGTGTACCCATGATGCCAAAATCCAGCGCGATATAGCGGCCATCCCTAGCCACCTGAACATTGCCCGGATGCATATCGGCGTGAAAAAAACCATCCCGAAATACTTGCGTATAAAAGATTTCCACACCATTGGCAGCCAGCCTGGGGATGTCAACACCCGCCTCACGCAACCCTTTCACCTGACTGATAGGCAGGCCGTACATGCGTTCCATGACCATCACGTCTGCGGTGCAATAATCCCAATACATCTCGGGCACGAGCAGCAGATTGGAAGGGGTGAAGTTGCGCTTGAGCAAGCTGCCATTGGCGGCCTCGCGAGTTAAATCCAATTCGTCGGTCAGATGTTTCTCGAATTCCTCGATTACCCGTTTAGGTTTGAGGCGGCGACCATCGGCCCAAAACCTTTCAATTAAATCCGCGACGATTTTGAGCAGCGCAATGTCATGATCAATGACACGCTTGATTCCGGGGCGCAATATTTTTACTGCCACCTCGCGGTCATCATGCAGCACGGCAAAATGTACCTGGGCAACCGATGCGCTGGCAACGGGAGTTACCTCAAAACTTTTGAATGTTTCCAGTAAAGGCTTGCCGTAAGTGGTTTCCAGCAAGGCAATGGACTGGGCGGAAGGGAATGGCGGAACTTGATCTTGCAGTTTGGCCAGCTCGTCCGCCAGATCAGTCGGCATCAAATCGCGGCGGGTAGAAAGCATTTGCCCAAACTTAACGAAAATTGGCCCCAGACTTTCCAGTGCCAGACGTAATCTGACCGCGCGCGGTGCGGAGGTGTCGCGCATGCACAGCAATGTTTTTAGCGGAAAGTGTAACCAATGTCCGCGAGAATGTGCCAGCAGGAATTCATCCAGGCCAAAACGGAGTACCACAAAGATAATTTTAAATAAGCGAAACAAACGCATGTTGTCTATTTTGCAGGAGCGGAAGTCAAACGCTTGATGCGCTGCTCCAACCTTGCCATGTCATCGCGCAAGGTATCTACCTGCTGCATGAAGGTACTGATTTGCCGGGGTTTGGCAATCAGTGGATTTTCTTCTGTCCAATATTCAGCCGCCGCATGTGCCAGATTGCTTGCCGATACGGCCAGCTGGCGTTGCTTGTTTTGTGCCGTTTTCACGATACGTTCTGCCGCGATGTCACCCGTCACGCGGCTCAGGTCTTCAGCAATATCCCAGCGCAGATTGCGCGATAAAAAGAATATTTCAGCCAGCAAGACGGTATCGCCCGTGCCTTGTATTTCCGCGTAAGCCAACTCGTCATGGATAGCCAGTCGTGGTAGCAGCGAGGGAGCAATCACGCACCGGGCATCTATGCTGCTTGCTGGATCGGCACTGAGTAAGGTTCCGTCCGGTAACACGACGTAAATAAAGGAAAACGGTGCAATAGTAAATTGCACCGTTTTTCCGGAAAAACGTGCCAGCCTGGGCAACGCCCAGCCATTCTGCAAGAGTAAATGATTCAGTGCTGCGGCAGAAGGATAGGCGAACATAGCAACTTAATGCAACGTCGTTTGCTGGATGCCAGCCAGTAACCAGACCGACTTATCGTCTTTCAGATTTTTTTGCACATGCCAGATTTCATCAATATTTTCAGGAGTGCCGTTGTTTTCGCTCAACTGACCGGTAAAGCGCACGCTGGCAACGGCTAAATCCCCTTCGTTCGTCACTTCCAGTACCTCACCTTGAATGGAAATAACGTCGGTCTTTTGCGGTGTGGCATCGCGTTCCTGCATTTGCATGGAGATTTCGGCAAACATTTCCGGCGTGGTGTACTCGCGGATGTCGTTCAAATCCTTGCGGTCATTGGCGGCCTGCAAGCGGATGAACGAAGTCTTGGCGCTGCGCAGAAAGCTTTCTACCGGAAAATCTGCCGGGATGTTGCCGACAATGGCGGCAGGAGCAGAACTGCCGCCGGCGAATGGTTCAGCCTGCGGCGCAGAATACGGCGCGCCCGCGCCGGCATATTGCATTGCGGATTGTTGTGGCTTACGAAATTTGGCAATCAGGAACATCACCACACCCGCTGCCAGCAAAGCCATCAGAATGCCTCCCATTGCACCGCCCAAACCGCCAAGTCCGCCAGCAAACATTGTTGCCAAGCCAGCACCAATGGCCAAGCCAGCCAAAGGCCCCAGCCATTTGTTGCCCGGTTTTGCCGGAGCAGCACCTTGTGCGGGCGCGGCGGCAGGAGTTCTTTGTGCTTGTTGAGGTGCCATTGAGCGTTGTTTGCCAAAGCTGCTGCCACCACCAAATCGTTTGGCTTCCGCTGATGCGGCAAACAAACTCAAACAAGTCAGGGTAATCGTCAACAACATCAAAAATCTTTTCATGTATTCCTCATTTTTTGAATAAAACAAAACGGGGCGGAGTATACCACTGCTAACCATACCTTAAAGTTGTCTGATGTCATGAATTATTTAGTTGGGTAACCGGTTACAGGCTTGCGTTTCAGGTGATTTTTATTTCTTTATAAAAATAATTTAAATCTTTAATAATCATAATAATAACGGTTTATTGAAGTGGACAAGTTTTAAAATCACTTAAAATCAAAAGCATGAATGAAAAGTTAAGGCGGAGTTTGCTTGTTGGCCTGGCGATGAGTAAATGTGGACAAGTTTTTGAGATAAATATCAAAACGTCGCAATCCACATTTCCCCCACAAGTTATCAACAGCTTTATCCACTGGATTTTTACCTGTATTTTTTCAAAACCGTGATTGCGCCAACGG
>JAVHSF010000104.1:25546-28819 GCA_036172035.1 Gallionella sp.
TCAAAACCGTGATTGCGCCAACGGCATTCAAAACCGTGATTGCGCCAACGGCATTCAAAACCGTGATTGCGCCAACGGCATTTAAGTGCGGAACATCTATCAGTGGGGGACGAGGGTTACCCGCGCACGGGGTTTCGCTCAGGAAATGGGCAGGGTGGATTTCATCATTAGGGACGGTATTTTTGCCAGGCTCGCCAGGAGTCTTCAAGTCCGACAGACTCCTGGAAGGACGCTTCGCAGGTAAACTGTAACGTCGTACCACTGGCAGGATGAGTAAAATTCAACAGTTTGGCGTGTAGCATCAGACGGTTGGCTGCCATACCCCCGTACAAGTCATCGCCAACTATCGGATGGCCGATGGCGGCCAGGTGAACTCTCAGTTGATGCGTTCGTCCCGTGACAGGTTCAAGTTCAATGCAGGTGGTTTCAAACCGTTCCAGATCATAGCCTAACACCCGATAGCGCGTTAGCGAAGGCTTTCCCAGTGTCATATCAATTTTGCGCAATGGTCTGTTTATCCAATCAGCGGCGATAGGCAGATTGATCTCGCCCGTTTCGGGCGTGACCCTGTTTGCCACGATTGCGACATACCGTTTTACTACTTCACGTTCACGAAAAAGCGCCGAAAGGCGGCGCTGCATTTCCTTGTCCAGGGCAAACACCAACAGCCCGGACGTAGCCATATCCAGGCGGTGGACGATGAGTGCATCGGGAAATTCTTGCTGGACGCGTGAAGACAGACAGTCCTGCTTGTCCGCCCCGCGCCCCGGCACGGACAATAGTCCTGCAGGCTTGTTGACCACCAGCAAGGCCTCATCGTGATAGACAATATTGAGACCGTCGTTGGGAGGAGGGCGATAGCTCAAGGTATCAGACAAAAACGGGTACGAAAATCATGTTTTATCGCCTTTGTCTGCTGCTTGAGCCGCATGGGTATCGGGTGTTTTCTTCGGGCGATTCTTGCTGTCGTCCGCAAAACGAAAACGTCCGAACAGCACGCAACCCTTCATGCCAATATCGCAGGGAATATTGTTCACGCGGCTACATTTTCCCGCAATATCATGCGGACAGCCCCAGGCACTCATCGCTGTTCCGTCAGGCTTTCTTGACGAACTCCGACTTGAGTTGCATCGCGCCGATGCCGTCGATCTTGCAGTCTATGTCGTGATCGCCGTCCACCAGCCGGATGTTTTTGACTTTGGTTCCGACCTTGACGACAGATGATGAACCCTTGATCTTCAAGTCCTTGATGATGGTGATGGTATCGCCATCGGTCAGCACGTTGCCGAAGGCATCCTTGTAAACGCGCGCCTGTTCGCCGCTTTCGACAGGGGCATCTTTCGACCACTCGTGCGCGCATTCGGGGCAGACGTAATTGCTGCCGTCTTCGTAGGTGAATTCAGAACTGCATTTAGGACATTTGGGTAAACCGCTCATTGTATTTTCCTGGTTGAAATTAAATTGGAATTTGTAGGGTGCAATACCCAACGGGCATTGCACCGATTATTTGAGAATTGCATCCGGCGCAATAACAATTGCGCCCTACGCAAGCTGCTAGTGATAATCTTCTTCTCGTTGATGACGCACGGAAATGATGGTGACGGTTTGTTCATCCTCGATTTCAAACAGTGCAACGTAGCCGGTGCGCCCAAAAGGAATCAACAACTCGCGCAAAAAGTAATTGTGTCCTTCATCTTCTGCCTTGCGGCATGTAAAGGGGAATATTTCGAGAAGCTCGATGGCTTTGTAAATAGCGGTTTCAGCGCGCGCCGCAACGGCGAAATCCTGCTCAAGTAAAAAGTCAAATAAGCGTAACAAGTCATCTTCTGCTTCCACAGTGAAACGAATGCGGTAATTCATTTTACCGATTGTTTGCTACGTGCTTTTTCCAGTTTTTCACTGAGCTTGCCCAGCACTTCTTGAGCAGAGACGTACTCTCCGCTCACTTTAGCCGCATCGCGTGAAGCCAGTCCGCGTGCGATGAATTCCTGCTGTGTGCGCCGAAACGTCACGTTGCGCCGCAAGGAATCCTCGACGAACGCCGACAGCGTCTCACCCGGACGCAGGATATCCTCGGCGGCTTGTCTAAGTTCCGGCTCTACGCGCAATGCAGGCATCGTGGCGGTCTTCATGGGATTATCCGTGTAATGCAAATGTGATGCGTATCATCGCAGAAGGGGGAGGTGGATGCAAGGTGGAAGTATCATAGCGATGTAGCCTGGATGCAGCGTAGCGGAATCCGGGAGAACCCCGGATTTCATTTCATTCCATCCGGGCTACGCTGGCTACATTGTGGGCATTTTGGTAAACCGCTCATGGTGTCTCCTGTGATTGATTGAATAATGTTAAATCGGGTAATAATGGGTTGGGTGGGTGGTGAGGTAGGTCGTCAATAATGGACACCGATGTATTTATGCTACCAACCTATTTTCATATTTTGTCGCCTACAGCTTATATCCCCGATGCACCGCGACCACACCGCCCGGCATATTGAAGCATTCGACGCGTTTTAATCCGGCATCCAGCATTATTTTTCAGTCCTAAGCGGCGCGCCGCTTAGGACTATGAGTTGTTGCCTGCTTGGTGATTTGTGCAGTCTGTTCGGTCAAGGCGAGCAGAGCCAGTAAAGCACTATTGACGGCAGCCGCAGTCGGGAAGGCTTTGGCAACCTTGTCGTCCAGTAAAATCAGGTTTGTGCCTTCGGCATAGCGGGCGGCATATTTACCGCGCACCCCTTTGCCCAGATCATCGCGCCGGTATTCGGCACGCAATTCATCGTTATCCGTGTTCATAGATTCCTCGCTCATGTCGGGTTACCTTGCGGGCGCTGATAATGCGGATGCCGCGTCTGCCATTGAGATGTGCTACGGCCAGCAATCGGTTCTTGTTTTAAATGCCGAAAGTCAGTAAGCGATGTTCGCCTATTGAATGATCTGGATCGTTGAAGGTGTAGGCCAGCGGATCACTGAAAATGCTGGCGGCTTCTGTAAATGAGACCTTGTGCTTGGCTTCGTTTGATGATGCTTTTGCCTCATCCCACTCGAACTTCAGCATTTATACTCCTCACTTAGGGAAGCACTGATTTATTCGGTTTTGTCGTTCCCGCGAAGGCGGGAACCCAGTCAGATAAAGGCACTGGATACCGGCCTACGCCGGTATGACGAATAAATCAGCACATCCTTAGCTTTTCGCGCTGACCGCATCATAATTTATATCCCCGATGCACCGCCACCACGCCGCCGGTCAGGTTGAAGTATTCGACACGTTCAAGGC
>JAVHSF010000105.1:0-6808 GCA_036172035.1 Gallionella sp.
CCGCATCGTGGCGGGCAGTTCAACAGGGCTGCACTTCTACCAAGCCCGAGAGTTGACACTGGAACGGCAGATATTGATGTTCAAGGACGACACCTGGATCAACCTGAATGTCGCCAAACAACAGGTAGAGCAGACTCACGGCGAAGCGTGGCGCTGGCTGCGCTGGCGAGGCATCAATCCGGCTACAGGCAAACCGGAACTCTGGCCGGCGGAAACATATGGGCCATTGCCCGAAGCCAGGCTCACGCCGGAACACAGCGAAAAACAATCCGCATAACGAACAACACCTTCATTTTTCGCGCTTTGCGGGGGATTTATTACTTGGCTGGATTCCCGCTTTCGCGGGAATGACAAACTATTTTCAGGCTGAATCCATAAATTTGTATCGATGGTCTGGGCTGGTTTTGCAAAGTCCAGACCACCGAACCACCTTATTCCATGTACATCCCGCCGTTGACATGCAGGGTCACGCCAGTGATGTAGGCCGCACCCGGGCCTGCCAGAAAAGCAACCGCATTAGCGATGTCAGCAGGCTGTCCCAGGCGTTTCAAGGGTACATGTGACACCAGTTGAGTGCGCTGTTCCTCGCCCAGGGCGTGAGTCATGTCGGTGTCAATGAAGCCGGGGGCGACGCAGTTGACGGTGATGTTGCGGCTGCCGATTTCCTGTGCCAGCGATTTGGTGAACCCCATCATGCCCGCTTTGGACGCGGCGTAGTTGGCCTGTCCGGCGTTGCCCATGCTGCCCACCACGGAGGCGATGCTGATGATGCGCCCGGCTCTGGCCTTCATCATGGCGCGCAATACGGCACGACTGAGACGGAACACGGATTTCAGGTTGGTCGCCAGCACGTCATCCCATTCTTCATCGGTCATGCGCGCCAGCAGGTTATCGCGGGTTATGCCGGCGTTATTCACCAGAATCGAGATCTCTCCGTATTTCGCGCGCAACTCGCCCAGCACCGCTTCGGTCTGCGCGGTGTCATTGACGTTCAGCGCATAACCCTGCCCCGCGATGCCTGCCGCCGCCAGGTAGTCGCTAATGGCCTGTGCGCCCTTATCGGACGTGGCCGTGCCGATGACGGTAGCACCCTGACGACCCAGCTCGAACGCGATAGCCTGTCCGATGCCGCGGGATGCGCCCGTCACCAGTGCGATTTGTCCTTGCAGTGTCATGAGTAACTCCCTTGTTTAGCAAAAAACCGTCATTCCGGCGAAGGCCGGAATCCAGTGTTTTATACGAAAATATCTGATGCCTGTTGTCCCCGCTTTGCGGGGAATGTTATTTATTGTCTGGATTCCGGCTTTCGCCGGAATGACGAAACGGAGATTTTTCAGTTCCCGAATGTAGCCAAAGCCAATGTCAGGGCTGCACCGTCGTTGATAGCCATAGCCTGCTGGTCCTTGTCTATGCGCTTGTTCAGCCCTGCCAGCACTTTGCCCGGCGCGCACTCGACGTTGTGGGTGATACCCCGCTTGCCAAATTCCAGCACCGTTTCGACCCAGCGCACCGGAGAATACAACTGGCGCACCAGCGCATCCTTGATGGCGGCGGCATCGCTGTAGGCGGCGACATCGGCGTTATGCAACACGGAAATCAGCGGCGATTGGATGTCCACCCCAGCCAGATAGATGCGCAGCTGTTCTGCCGCGCCCTTCAACAAACTGCAATGCGACGGCACACTCATCGGCAGCATGATGGCGCGCCTGGCACCTTTGGCCTTGGCCAGCTCCATGCCGCGCTCGACCGCCGTGCGATTGCCTGCAATCACCACCTGCCCCGGCGAATTGTAATTGACCGCTTCCAGCACTTCGCCCTGCGCACCTTCAAGGCATAGTTCACGCACCACGTCATCGTCCAGACCGAGGATCGCCGCGATACCGCCCAGCCCTTCGGGAACCGCCTGCTGCATACATTGCGCACGGTAACGCACCAGCGGCAGCGCATCGGCAAATTTGAGTGCGCCAGCCGCGACCAGCGCGGTGTATTCGCCCAAGCTATGCCCGGCCATCAGCGCCGGAACGGCACCGCCCTGCGACTGCCAGGCGCGATACACCGCGACCCCTGCCGTCAGCATGACAGGTTGTGTGTTGACCGTCGCATTGAGATCGGCATCACTGCCTTCAGCCACCAATTGCCAAATATCCTGTTTCAGGATATCCGAGGCTTCGGCGAAAGTGTCGCGTACCCCGGCAAAATCGGCGTAGCCGTTCATCATGCCGCGAGATTGCGAACCCTGACCGGGAAATACGAATGCAAATTTATTCATAATAATCAATATATTATAATTGTGTTAGGGCAATAAAAGCGGTGCGTCGCAGGATAAACAAAAACGCAGGACGCCCATTGCGCCCTGCGCGGGTAACCTTTCTACCACCTGAGTAAAACAGCCCCCCAGGTAAAGCCGCCGCCGATTGCTTCGAGCAAAATATTTTGTCCGGCCTTGATACGGCCATCGCGCACCGCAGTGTCCAGCGCCAACGGTATTGAAGCAGACGAAGTATTGCCTTGCTGAGCGACGGTCACCACCACGTTATCCATGCTCAAGCCCAATTTTTTGGAAGTCGCCTCAATGATGCGGATATTCGCCTGATGCGGCACTAGCCAGTCAATATCAGAACCCTGCATACCTTGCGCTTCCAGCACTTCATCCACCACCGAACTCAGCACCGTGACGGCGAACTTGAATACCGCCTGCCCTTCCATCTTGATGAACGGGTCGCCCTGTATTTCGCCGTGACGGATGTTGCCATCCACGCGCAGTAATTTCTGATAACTCCCGTCCGAATGCAATTTGGCGGCGAGGATGCCGGGCGTTTCGCTGGCCTGCAACACGACTGCGCCCGCGCCATCGCCGAACAACACGCAAGTACCGCGATCATTCCAGTCCAACATGCGTGACAGCACTTCCGCACCGACCACCAGGGCAGTCCTGGCTTGCCCGGCACGAATGTATAAATCTGCGGTATTCAGCGCAAACACGAAGCCGCCGCACACCGCCTGAATATCAAACGCCGCTCCGCCGCTCCTGATACCGAGCTTGTCTTGCAGGATGCAGGCCGTGCTGGGGAAAATTTTGTCGGGCGAAGTGGTCGCAACGATAATGAGGTCTATCTCATCCAAACCGACCCCCGCCGCTTCGATGGCACGAAGACTCGCCTGGCAGGCGAGGTCACTGGTCACTTCATCGTCCGCCGCGATATGCCGTTCGTGGATGCCGCTGCGCGACACGATCCATTCGTTGGATGTTTCCACGATCTTTTCCAGATCGAAATTGGTCAGCATTTTGGCTGGCAAGTAACTGCCCGTACCGATAATTCTTGAATACATCAAGCGACTCCTTGCTGTGTGTTTTGACGTGCGTTATGCCATTTCTCGATATGCTCGCTGATATGCGCAAGCATCCCGCCGCGCGCTTCTTCAGCGGCTCGTTCGAGTGCACAGAAAAATGCCAGCTGATCCGCCGAACCGTGACTCTTCACCACGATACCCTTCAAACCGAGAAAACTCGCGCCATTATAGCGACGATGATCCACCCTGCGCTTGAATGCTTTCAATACGGGCATGGCGATCAGTGCGGCAAGTTTGGTCAACGCATTGCGCCCGAATTCATCGCGCAGGAAGCCGCCCAGCATTTGCGCCAATCCTTCGGTGGTTTTCAACGCGACATTACCGACAAATCCATCGCACACCACCACATCGGTGGTACCTTTGAAAATATCGTTACCTTCGACATTGCCATAAAAATTCAAATCGCTGGCGCGTAACAAAACGGCAGCCTGTTTGACCACCTCATTACCCTTGATGTCCTCAGAACCAATATTCAGCAGCCCCACGCTAGGCGCGGGGTTATGTTCCAGCGCGGTGACCAGCGTCGAACCCATCATGGCGAATTGCAACAAATGCTCAGGCGTGCAGTCGGTATTGGCACCCAGATCGAGCATGCAAACCTTGCCATTTTTAGTCGGCAAATAGGACGCGATCGCAGGGCGATCTATGCCGGGAATGGTTTTCAACACATAACGCGCCGTCGCCATCAACGCGCCGGTATTGCCTGAACTGACACAGGCAGTTGCCTCACCACTTTTGACCAGATTGATGCTGACACGCATCGAAGAATCTTTCTTGCCGCGCAAGGCGGATTGCGGTTGCTCATCCATCTCTACGACTTGGGTGGTCGCATGGATACGCAAGCGCGACCCGAATTGTCCACCTGATACTTCAACACCCAGCTGACGCAACCCGGATTCGATGATGTCAGGGAAACCCACCAGAATAATAGTGTCACCCGGGTAGTGTTTCAGATATTGAACTGCGGCTGGGAGAGTGACCGCCGTACCAAGGTCACCTCCCATTGCATCTATAGCTAGTGTGATATCCACAATGCGTTCCTTGACAATGGAGAACTCCCAATCCGGCCAGACTTAAAAGCGCGGGCAAATAGACTCCTCAACCATAGGAGACGTTGCCACACGTCAGACCGGTTGCGCTTGACGCGGCGAATTCGGATGAATCCGAGTGTGACAGAAACAAAAACGCAGCCGATCATGACAATCGGCTGCGTTCCTTAAGGGGTTACTCGCCCTTGGTCTTGACTACTTTTTTGCCACGGTAAAAGCCGGTCGGGCTGATGTGATGACGCAAATGATTTTCGCCCGTTGTCGGTTCAATGGCGGTTGCCGGAGCGACCAGAAAATCATGGGCGCGATGCATACCACGCTTGGATGGGGATTTTTTATTCTGCTGAACTGCCATGCTATTACTCCTTGGATAAATCTAAAATTAATTACGTTTCAATTTCTCTAAAACAGCAAAAGGATGGCGATCACCCTGTTGCATCTTCTCATCCTCTGCCACCCGACAAGCCCCCAACTCATGTTTGGGCGCAATTGGCAGGCTTAACAAAATCTCTTCTTCCAGCAACTCCAGCACATCCAGATGCGCATCAGCCAGAATGCTATCGAACGCTTCATCATCATCCTGCAACGCTTCAAGAACGGCCTCATCGCGCAACAGCAAGCGCGACTCATACTCAATCACATAATCCAGACTCTTAAGACAGCGCTGGCAACGCAGCTGACAAAGCCCGCTCATCCTGACATCCAACGCGGAATTACCCAGGCTATCCAGCACACCCTGCAGACGATACCGCAAAACCCCTTGCGGATTATCCAGCACATCCAGCAAACGTGGCAATCCCGCAAACGGCACTTCCGCGTCTATTTGCTGGCCATTTTTGGCAAAATCCAAACTATCAATGAAAGGCCGTGCGTACATAAGCCGCGCATGATATATTTTTCACCGCATTCTGTCAAAAATCCTGCTAAAAATACGATAACAATATGGGCGAATGTTGAACGACCCTGTATCTTTTGTCTAAATTTTACGGAAACACACTCTGTTGACCGATGCTGCCTGACAGAAAAACACCTGCAAGACCTATGTCCCCCTTGAAAAAGCGATCTAAAGGAATATTTTTGAATTCAAAGTTGCTGATTTTAGCCTCCACCTCTCCGTTTCGCTGTGAATTACTCAAACGTTTGCAGATTCCCTTTACCACAGCGGCTCCAGATGTGGATGAAACACCGTTGCCCGATGAAACGGCACGTGCCACTTCGACCCGGTTGTCGCTGGCAAAAGCGCGTGCCGTAGCCGCCAACTATCCCGATGCGCTGATTATCGGCTCAGACCAGGTTGCGCTACTGGACGGGCAACAAATCGGCAAGCCGCTTACACACGACAATGCAGTCAAACAACTGTCCAGTACGCGCGGGAAAACTACCCGCTTCTATACCGCGCTGACGTTACTGAACAGCCATACTGGCGAATATCAAACCGCAGTGGCAGAAAACTCCGTGACCTTGCGCAACTTGAGCGATACGGAAATTGAACATTACTTGCGCAAAGAGCAACCCTACCACTGCGCTGGCAGCGTGAAATCGGAAGGTCTGGGGATCGCTCTGATGAGCGGCATGACCGGCGACGACCCCAATGCACTGATCGGCCTGCCGCTGATTTTATTAACCGAAATGCTGCGCCGCGAAAACGTACTTCTGTTCTGATTATGACTATGACTAAGAAACTTGGCACGCTATACCTCATCCCTTGCACGCTGGGTGACACGCCAGCCGAGCAGGTATTACCGCAATACGTGATTAATATCGCACGCAGCCTGAGCCACTACATCGTGGAAGAGCCCAAGACAGCGCGGCGTTTCCTCTCGGCACTAAAACATGAACGGGTCATTCAAGAGTTGCACTTTGCCACACTGAACGAACACACCCCCGCCAAAGACCTGCCCGAACTACTAACCCCTTTGCTGGCGGGGAAAGATGCCGGCATCATCTCCGAAGCAGGTTGCCCCGGCATCGCCGATCCGGGCGCAGAGCTGGTCAATCTGGCACATCGTACAGGCATCCGCGTTGTACCTCTGGTTGGCCCCTCATCCATTCTGCTCGCCCTAATGGCATCCGGCATGAATGGCCAGTGTTTCGCCTTTCACGGCTACCTACCGATAGCCGAGCCAGAGAGATACAAGGCTATCACTAACCTGGAAGCAGAATCCGCACGCCGCCAACAAACGCAAATATTCATTGAGACCCCCTATCGCAACGAAAAGCTATTCACCGCACTGCTCAACCAATGCCGCCCGAATACACAACTATGCGTCGCCACTGACATCAGCCTAAGCAGTGAGCAGATACAAACCCGATCCATCGCGCAGTGGAAGTCTCTGCCCGCTCCGGCACTAAACAAGCGTCCCAGCCTGTTTCTGCTGCTCACCAACCACTAATGCCGCATTTATATA
>JAVHSF010000106.1:0-6729 GCA_036172035.1 Gallionella sp.
CTCGACAAACCAGCCCGCAGGATGGCTATTTCTGTTTGTCTTGTGCTTTATTCTCTGCCTGGTCGCTCTCTTTTTGCCATTTTGCGTAACAGTCCAAGCCGCAGAAATGCGCGACATAATCAGAGGCTTCAGGCACTTTTGCCTCGGAAAGGGGTACTTCCTTGCGGCAAATATCACACGCTACCATTTCGACTTCAGGCAACTCTTTATCCTTGTTCATCATGCGCTCCCTAGCGTTATTAAATACCTGCGCAGCTTATCGGGGAATAATGGAAGGCGCAAGCAACTTGCAAAAACCGCACACTTCACCCCGTCCGACTGCCGTGCCCAGGTTAAACCAGTTCGCCCCACAGATCATGGGTATCGGAATCGGTAATGGTGACTTCGACCAGGTCGCCCACGTTCAGATGTGATCCGTCGTTGATGTAGACCTGGCCGTCAATTTCCGGGGCATCGGCAAAGCTGCGGGCAATGGCACCTTCTTCGTCCACTTCATCCACCAGTACGGTCAGCTTCTTGCCGATCTTGAGCTTGAGTTTTTCTTCGCTGATTTCTTCCTGCAACCACATCAGGCGCGCCAGACGTTCCTCCTGCACTTCGGGTGGAACGGGGTCGGGTAATTCATTCGCCACGGCACCCTCCACCGGCGAGTAGATGAACGCCCCCACCCTATCCAACTGAGCTTCTTCAATAAAATCAAGCAGTTCCTCGAACTCTTCTTCGGTCTCGCCGGGAAAACCGACAATGAAGGTGCTGCGCAAAGTCAGTTCGGGGCAAATCTCGCGCCATTGCTTGATGCGCGCCAGCACATTCTCGCTGCTGCCGGGGCGCTTCATCAGCTTGAGAATACGCTGGTTAGCGTGCTGAAACGGGATGTCCAGATACGGCAGTATCTTGCCTTGCGCCATCAACGGAATCACTTCGTCCACATGCGGGTAAGGATAAACGTAATGCAGCCGCACCCACACGCCCAGACTACCCAGCGCTACGGCCAGCTCGGTCATGCGCGTCCTTAAAGGGCGGCCTCCCCAGAAGCCGGTGCGATATTTCACATCCACGCCGTAGGCGCTGGTGTCTTGCGAGATGACCAGCAATTCCTTCACGCCGGATTCGGCCAGACTCTCGGCCTCCGCCATCACCTCGCCCACCGGACGGCTGACCAGATCGCCGCGCAGGCTGGGAATGATGCAGAAGGTGCAGCGATGGTTGCAGCCCTCGGAAATTTTCAGGTAGGCGTAATGTTGTGGCGTAAGGCGGATACCTTGTGGAGGAACCAGATCAGTGTACGGATCGTGCGGTTTGGGCAAATGGGCATGCACCGCCTCCATGACTTCGTCGGTCTGGTGCGGGCCGGTGACAGAGAGTACCCTGGGATGCGCCTGCTTCACCACATCGCCCTTCGCCCCCAGACAGCCGGTGACGATGACTTTGCCGTTTTCCGCCAGGGCTTCGCCGATGGCATCCAGCGATTCTTCCACCGCGCTGTCTATAAAGCCGCAGGTATTCACCACCACCAGATCGGCATCCTGATAGGTATCGGAAATCAGATACCCCTCGGCACGCAATCGCGTCAGGATGTGTTCGGAATCCACTGTTGCCTTGGGGCAACCGAGCGAGACGAAACCGACTTTGGGGAGGGGATGAGTTGAAACGGGATGGGTATTATTCATTACAGACTTTCAGGATCAAACGCCAACCGCGAGGTTGACCAACAATATGGAAGAGATGCCCAGCACAATCAGCAGGACTTGTTCCAGTGTGTCGCGCAGCCGGGTGTGCTGATGTAAACCGGGAATCAGGTCGGCCACGGCGACATACAACATGCTGGCCGCCGCCAGCGCCAGCAAGGTCGGCACGGCTCCCTGCACAGGCTTCAAGGCAAAATAGGCCAGCACGCCGCCCACCAGTGTAGCCACGCTGGACACCAGATTCAGCGTCAGGGCTTGCGCCTTGCTGTAGCCGGAATGCAGCAGAATCATGAAATCGCCGACTTCCTGAGGAATTTCGTGCGCGATGATCGCCAGCGCGGTAACGATGCCCAGATGAATATCCGTCAGAAAAGCGGCGGCGATAATGACACCGTCCACGAAATTATGAAAAGTGTCGCCCACCATAATCATCATGCCGCTACGACCGTGCGCGTGGGGTGCAGGTACTTCATGCGGCTCGTGTACCTCGCAATGCTCGTGGTGGCAATGCCGCCACAACAAGAGCTTTTCAAGCGTAAAAAACAGCAGGATACCCGCCAGCACCGTACCGCTAAGCCCCGCCACATTGTTTGTCAGCTTGATCGCTTCGGGCAAAATATCCAAAAACACCGCGCCCAGCAACGCGCCTATCGCATAACTGACCAGCGCATTCACCCAGTGCGCGCGGGCGTTCAGCGCAAACAGCGCGGCGCACAGCACACTCAGCGCGCCACCGGCAAAACTGGCCGCGACGATCCACAGCAATACAGTCATGGGACACATTCAAGGATTCAAGGGCGCGGATTATAACGGATTGCACCGGGCTTCGGCTTGCGTTGGCATAAAACCCGCATAGTCTTGCGGCATCACCCTGCACACGCTTATTCCAGCCAGATGAATGTCCCCTGGCGCCCGGTGACACCGTCGCGGCGATAGGAGAAGAACGATTCGGGTTCGCTGTAGGTACAGCGATCCCCCCCATAAATCCCGGTAATGCCGAGCGCGTTCAGGCGCAAACGCGCCAGGGCATGGATGTCCGCCAGATATTTTTTACCCTCACCCTCTCCCCGCAAGGGAGAGGAAATAAACGCGGCAGCGGCTTGCGGGTCGGCGGCGACAAATTCCGCGCGCACTTCGTCGCCGACTTCAAAAGCAACCTGACTGATCGCAGGTCCCAGCCAGACCCGCAAATTTTCAGGGGCAACTTGCATCGCACTAACCGTAGCCTCGATCACGCCCGCCGCCAGACCCTTCCAGCCGGCGTGAACCGCGCCAACCACACTGCCCGCTTTATCACACAACAACACCGGCAGACAATCCGCCGTCATCACCACACAGACCGAGCTGCCGCGCCGCGCGATGCAGGCATCGGCCACCGTGCGACAGCTTGCCTGGTCTGCATCTGCCACCACCGTGCCGTGTACCTGTTCCAGCCATACCGGTTCGCTGGGCAGCAACGTGTTCAGTAAATGGCGGTTGCGCGCCACCGCAAGCGGCACATCACCTACATGACTGCCCAGATTAAGACTGGTATAGGGGGCAAGACTGACACCTCCCTGCCGCGTGGTCTGCAACGCCCTGACGTTCGCGGGTGCAGGCCAGTCGGGGATAATGCAATTTTGCAGCAAGTTCACGATGCCCTCCTACCCTCGCCAGGCAAAGGGGCAATGGCTTCTTTGATTTGTTGCAGCAAATGCTGCATGTCTTCCGGCATAGTCACCTGCCATTCCATCCTGTCGCCGGTAACAGGATGTTCCAGCGCAAGCTGGGTAGCGTGCAATGCCTGACGCGGGAATCGGGTCAGCAAATCGCGCAACTCCATCACACATTTTTGCGCGCCTGTGCGATACACGCTGTCGCCAACCAGCGGGTGTTTAAGATAAGTCATATGCACGCGTATCTGGTGGGTGCGCCCGGTCTCCAGACTGCAACGCAGCAATGTGCAACTCGGGAACGACTCCTCGATTTTGTAATGCGTCACCGCAGGCTTGCCGGTTTCAATCACCGCCATTTTGACACGTTGCGAAGGATGGCGACCTATCGGTTCGTCCACATACCCGCCGTGGCGCAGTTCGCCATGCACCAAGGCGATGTATTCACGTTTGACGCTGCGCGCCTGCATTTGCCTCACCAGATGGGTTTGTGCAACCAGCGTCTTGGCCACCACCAGCAAACCGCTGGTATCCTTGTCCAGACGATGCACGATGCCGGCGCGCGGCACTTCTGCCAGTTGCGGCGCATGATGCAGCAGCGCATTCAACAGGGTACCCTGCCAGTTGCCGCTACCCGGATGAACCACCAACCCGACCGGTTTATTGATGACCAGCAAGGTATCGTCTTCGTAAACGATGTCCAGCGGAATAGCTTCTGCCAGATAGGGCTGCTCGGCAGGATGCCTCCGGGGCAACACCTCCAGCTTCTCGCCGCCCCATACCTTGGCTTTGGAAATGGCGGGCGCACCCTCCAGCAAAACTTGCTGTTGGGCGACCCATTCCTGGAGGCGGCTGCGCGAGTACTCCGGCAACAATTTGGCCAAAGCCTGATCAAGGCGCAGACCGGCACAATCGGATGGCACAACAAAATGGATTACATCGTCGGCGGGCGTGTTTGCGTTATAATCGCGCAAATTTTTTTCGGGTTCTGTCATGCGCCACATTTTAGCCGTATTTCTGCTGCTTACGTTAACTGCATGTAGCTTGTTTACACCGTTACCGGACGGTACGGAGCAAACCGTACAACTTCCAGCCGCCGAACTCTACCGTCAAGCCAAGGCTGAATTGGACGACAGTAACTACAGCGCCGCAATCAAACTGTATGAAACGCTCCAATCGCGCTACCCCTACGGGCGCTATGCGCAACAGTCCATGCTGGAAATGGCTTATGCCTATTACCGCACCGACGAACCTGACCCGGCGATTGCCACGGCGGATCGTTTCATCAAACAATTCCCGAACAACCCGCATGTGGACTACGCCTACTATGTAAAAGGTCTGGCTAATTTCAGGGGAGAAATGAGCGTACTCGCCTCCATTGGCGGACAAGATTCGACCGAACGCGACCCGCAGGGGTCAAAAGACTCTTTCAATGCGTTCAATGAACTGGTGACCCGTTTTCCTGACAGCAAATACACGCCCGATGCCAAAATTCGTATGCGCTATCTGGTCAACAGACTCGCCAAACATGAACTGAACGTTGCCCGCTATTATCTGCGCCGTGGCGCGTACATCGCCGCAGCGAACCGTGCCCAAGGCATCATCACGCAGTATCCGAACAGTTCTTCGACGCGCGACGCACTGGCAACCATGGCGCAAAGCTACGACGCGATGGGCATGAATGAACTGCGCGACGATACCCGGCGCGTGCTGGCGAACAATTCCACCGCTGTGGCGGTGAACGACCACGCGATGGAAAAAGCCCCATGGTGGCAATTCTGGAAATGAAATTCTGTTCCGCATGTGGTGCGACCGTAGCGTTGCGCATTCCCAATGATGACAGCCGTCCCCGGCACATTTGCAGCTCATGCGGCACTGTCCATTACCAGAATCCCAACATGGTGATCGCCTCACTACCGATATGGGAAGAAAAAATACTGCTTTGCCGCCGTGCCATCGAACCGCGCTACGGCCTGTGGACCTTGCCAGGCGGCTTTATGGAAAATGGCGAAAGCACGACGCAAGCCGCAATCCGCGAGACACTGGAAGAAGCCAACGCGCGTATCGAGATTGGCGAGCTGTATTCGATGTATAGCCTGCCCCACATCAACCAGGTACACCTGCTGTTCCAGGCTCGGCTGCTCGATTTGGATTTCAGTCCCGGCGTAGAAAGTCTGGAAGTCAAGCTATTCAGCGAAACCGACATTCCCTGGGATAAAATCGCCTTTCGCCCAGTGCGCTTCAGCCTGGAACATTTTTTTGCCGAACGCAAACAAGGCAAGTTTAGTTTGCATGTCGGTGAAATCGCCCCCCTCGCCCATTCTGTTTAGCCGGCATGCTTGGTCAAAACACGCGCGACCCTATATAATCGAATCCAATTTACCGCTTCGAGACACCCAATGAACCTCATCCGCTCCCTGTTGCTACTCGCAGTCGTTGCACTGACTGGCTGCGCTTCAACTCGTGCAAACAACCCGGCAGATCCATTTGAGTCCTTCAACCGTGGCGTATACCAGTTCAATGACACCGTTGACAAAGCCGTTACCAAACCACTGGCAAAAGGCTATAACGCTGTCGTGCCGGAGTTTGGCAAGCAGTTGGTCGGCAACTTTTTCTCCAATCTTGACGATCTGATCATTACCGCAAACGACTTGCTGCAATTCAAATTCGTTCAGGGATTTTCCGATGCGACGCGGTTTCTGGTCAACTCCACCCTCGGTGTCGGCGGACTGATAGATGTCGCCTCGATGCGTCTGGAAAAACACAATGAAGATTTTGGTCAAACCCTGGGATACTGGGGCATACCTGGCGGCCCGTTCCTAATGCTGCCCATACTGGGGCCCAGCTCCATACGCGACGGTCTCGGCAGTCTGGGTGACGGTCAAGTCAGCCTGATCAGCAATACCTCACATGTACGCACGCGTAACCAGATGTTCCTCACCAAAGGCATCAGCACTCGCGCCAGGTTACTCGAACAGGAAAAAGTCATGGAAGGCGCGATCATTGACCGGTATTCCTTCATTCGTGACGCATACACCCAGCGCAGACAGAGTCTGGTTTACGACGGCAAGCCACCGCAAGAAAAAGAGGAGGATGAGGATACAAACTTCCAGTATCAACCCCAAATACCCGCACCCGCCGAGCCTTCGTCAAAACCCGCCCCGGTAAAACCCACGCGTGAAAATTCCGGCGATACCGGTGTTGCGCCAGTTAGCGCCACGCCTGCTGCCCAATCGCTGCCTGCTCCCGAACTGGCAGCACCCATCAACGTGAGCCAGAATGCCCAAGCCAGTGTTTACAAAATTTGGCTGGCGCAACACTGACTCCGGCACACCCTAGGAGTCTGTCTGACTTAAAGGGAATCGGCTGCAAATCCACCCGGACGGTGC
>JAVHSF010000107.1:0-1430 GCA_036172035.1 Gallionella sp.
TATAATTAAAAAGGTTGTAATATTTTCAACAACTAATTGCGACAGAGCCAAAAAAATTGGCTATATTTAGAAAAACTTTGCGTGAGGGCGACGATACTAATTGTGGCCCAGTCATTGAGATGAAGGGCAAGCTAATCAAAGTGGCTTTTGCAGTAGCCAATTATGGGAACGAACATTGGATTAAGCGAGATCAGATATTGTCGCCAGACTATGATTGCCATTTTGTGAATGGACAATATCAATCGCAGCAATAGTTAGAAGCATAGGTCGAATCAATATTACGCTGCATAAAGTCAACGGGTTTGAAACAAAATACGCTTACGTGAAGCTTGAAATTCAGGAGTACAAGATGCTACAAACCATTGAGGTTGAAATTGATCATAGCGGTCGAATTCATCCGCTTGAGCCGCTCTCTTTTACGCCTTCTGGCCGGGCGTATTTAACTTTGTTGCCACCCTTGAATACGCCATCGTCACTGGAAATGGTAACTTCTGGCAGTGCCTCACAAGCCTTGTTAGCTACCGCTCGATTTTCTCGACGTCCCTTGGCTGACCTGAATGAGGTGCAACAGCGCATCCACGCCTTGCGTAATGAGTGGGGCGACTAAGAATGCGTCGTGTATATCTCGATTCCTGCATGGTAATTTATTTGATAGAAAATGCAGGTTCATTCAGCGAGCAAGTCAGGCAGTTTCTGGCAAAAAATGACAATGCCATTCTTTATGTTTCACCGTTGGTGCGCTTGGAGGTATTGGTTAAACCTTTGCGCGATGGGGCCGAGACTTTGGTGGCGGACTACGAGGAGTTTATTGCGGCGCAAAATTGGCTGTCTTTGAACGACCCTATTGTGGATCAAGCCTTGCAATTGCGCGTACGGTACGGACTGAAAACGCCTGATGCGCTGCATCTGGCTACGGCGTTGTATCATGGTTGCACCGAGTTTTGGACTAACGATGACCGCTTAAACAAAGTGGCCAGTGGCATGTCCGTAAATGTATTGGCGGGTTAATCGAGTAATGCCTGATCCTGAATTTAACAAAATCGTCATCTTCGGTGTCGGTCTGATTGGCGGCTCGTTTGCGCTGGCATTGAAAAAAGCCAATGCCGTGGGCGAGGTGGTGGGCTTCGGACGCAGCACTTCTACGCTTCGACAGGCCAAACAACTCGGCATTCTCGACCGCATCGGCATGGATGTCGCTGCCGAAGTGGGCAATGCCGATCTGGTGTTGCTGGCGACTCCGGTAGGCCAAATGGCGGAAATCATGGCGCGCATCGCGCCATACTTGGGCGCGCACACGCTAGTCACCGATGGCGGCAGCAGCAAAGGTGACGTGGTGGCTGCGGCTTACGCTAATCTGGGCGACAAGGCGGCGCAGTTTGTGCCTGCGCATCCCATTGCGGGTGGCGAAAAGAGCGGTGCTTCTGCTGCGC
>JAVHSF010000108.1:0-1410 GCA_036172035.1 Gallionella sp.
TGTCGCAGCACTCCAAACAATCGTTGATACCGATGAAATGATACGGCGCAATGTCCGATGATTATTGCGCAGCCTCCCCCCCAAAAATTTCCCGCACGACCGCTTCTTCCGCTACATCGCTGCCTGCCTTGGCTAAAATCTCCAATGCCCTCGGTAAACTGCCGTGATTTGCACGCTCGGCAAAGAATTCCGCAGCCGTCTTGCGGGCGGAAATTTTTTCTGCCAGCGCAATCGCCACATATTGGTTCATGGCAACACCATCCGCCTCAGCAGAGTGTTTTAGCGCCTGATACAGGGAATCAGGCAATCGTAACGCAAAGTTATTCGCTCTCATTTTTTGCTCCGTTCAAAGCCTGATTTCATAAACTCAGCCCAAAAATCATCAGGGCGCATAACGCGCAGTTCAAATTTGTTGGCGGCAGGCATGAAATCCCGCGTATTCCATGTCACCAAAGCGGTCGCACATCCATTCACCGCTGCTTCCAGCACCATTTCATCCGCCGGATCACGAAGCTGCGGCCGCCATAAGAAATTTACATCTATCGGCATTAGTATGCCGGCCAACGCATTAAGCAACTCTATGATCTCTGTGCGGTTAAGACGACAGGCGACCAGATTTTCCGGGCGCAGCAACACGGCTTCGTATTCTAAAAATAGTGTGGGCGACGCACCAACTTTCAGGCGCTGCTCAAACACCGCGTGCAATATGCGCCTTGAGCAGCCTTGTGTAGAGCGCAAACCAGCTACCAGTACATTGGTATCGAGAATAATCATACGGATATTGTATGCAATATCATAGTGAATGCAAGTTATGCTTCAAACTTGAATCCACCAAGTTATAATCAACGCCGATCAGCTCAACGGACAGGAAACGCATCATGACCAAGAAAAAAGAAGCCGCCAATAAAATCGCCGTCAGACTGGACGGCGCGCCCGTCACCTTGTTTGGCAAATTTCCCGAAGTCGGGCAAGCAGCGCCCGCGTTCACGCTGGTGGACAAGGATCTGAAGGATGTCGCGCTGAAGGATTTCGCGGGCAAGCGCAAGGTGCTGAACATCGTCCCCAGCCTGGATACTGCCGTCTGCGCCAGCTCCGCGCGCAAGTTCAACGAGGCCGCCAGCAAACTCAACAACACCGTGGTGCTGCTCATCTCAGCCGACCTGCCGTTCGCCATGAGCCGTTTCTGCGTAGCCGAAGGGCTGGAAAATGTCGTTCCTCTGTCGCTGATGCGCGGGCGCGACTTTATGCGCAACTACGGCGTGAAGATCGCCGACACCGTGCTGGCAGGTCTCGCCGCCCGCGCCGTACTGGTACTGGATGAACACGACCGTGTGCTGCACGCCGAACTGGTTTCCGACATCACTCACGAACCGAATTACGACTCGGCCTTGGCCGCACTGCAATAAAGAA
>JAVHSF010000109.1:0-6588 GCA_036172035.1 Gallionella sp.
GATGTTGTTATCCAGATCGGGCAGCACGCGTTCATGGAATAGTTTCATCTGGCTGGCGAGGGTCTGGTCGGATTCGCCTTCCAGCACTTTGAGCAGCAGCGAAAGTTTGGTGACTTCCACGGCTTGCGTGTCTATGTCCACGCCATAGAGGTGTTCGAGCAGGATGCGCTTTCGTTCCGCCGTGGTAAGCCGCCATTCGCCTTGTGTGGCGGGATAGATGCGTGCGGCCCGTCCTTTGCTGTTCTTTTCCGCGCCTTCTTCCACATAGCGCGCCAGATACCAGTCGAGCAGATATTGATACGCGCCTATCAGGAACGAACCCGAGCCGCAGGCCGGGTCGAGAATGGAGAGGCCTGCCGCCTGTTTACTGGTCTTGCCCTCCAGTAGTTGGCCGACGGTGTGAGCGACGATGTATTGCACGATGTAGGCGGGGGTGTAGAACACGCCACCGGCTTTTTTGACTTCCGGCTTGTCTTCCACTACGGCGCGGTTGCCAGCGGTGAGGCGGATTACCTTGCCGAGGAATTGCTCGTACACGCTGCCCAGAATGTCCGCGCCCAGCACGGAGAATTCGTAAGGAGAATCAGGGTAATAAAGATTCTTGAAAATCTCTTTGAGCGGCTTGTCGTCAATCACCAGATGCAGCGTCAGTTCGTCTGGTGCACCTACGCGATTCTTTTCCCTGCTGAAGTGAAACAGGCCGGAGTTGTAACGGTCGTCCGCGTCGCGAAACATTTCGCGTAATCGTGCATAGACGTTTACGCCATTTTGCAAAGCCATCAGTTTGCCGTAAGGCTCGATGCCCCGGTCTTCGCAGATGCGCAGGAAGATGATGCGGTCTATGGTTTGCTGCACCGCGAAGTTGAGTTCGCGCTGGCTCAGATTGGCATTGCGCAGTGCGATGTTGCGCGCCAGCAGTTCACGCCAGCCCTCAATTTCCTGCAAGAAGGCGGCATCTACTTCAGTCGTGCCGCGTTTACCTTTGCTGCTGACGGCGTATTTGTCGAATGAGCCCTTGAGTACCGCCTCCTTGGAAAATATCGCGGCGATCTCATCCCACTTTTGCGGATAGTCGCGGTAGGTGCAGTAGAACAGGCGCGATTTGCTGGCCTTGTCGTTCTTGTCAGGTTTCTGGCGGCAGTCGTAGATGGCAAACTCTTCAAAATCGGTGACGATGGACAGCGGCAATTTGGCTGACCACGCGTAACGGCGTAACTGAAAAGCCGGTTCGATGTCATCCTTGATGTTGACTGAGGGTTTCTTAGCTTCAAGGAAAAATTTGCGTTGTCCGCCGACCCGAAAACTGTAATCGGGGGCGCGGGTGGAAGCACCAACCTTGATTGCGTCTTCGTGGATGACATCGCGGTAGGCTTCGGCATAGCCTGAGCTGTTGTCCATGTCCCAGCCCAGTGCCGCGAAAAACGGATTGATGAAGTCAAGCCTGACCTGTGTCTCGTTGTATTTGCCGTTACGATAGGCATCGAGATTGTTCTCGAAGTTTTCGACCAGCGTCAGTACGGTTTGCGGGGCGGTCATGGTTGGCGTTTCGCGTCCAGATGTTGCCGTAAACCGTGGATCAGGTTTTGTGCCAGTTGTGCCTGTAGTTCATTCAGGTTTGCCGTGATGCCGAGTGCGACGCATTGGGTGACGCGAAGGCCTCGGTAGCCGCAGGGGTTGATGTGGCTGAACGGGGTCAAGTCCATGTCCACGTTGAGCGCCAGACCGTGGTAGCAGCAGCCGTTTTTGATTTTCAGGCCGAGCGAAGCGATTTTGGCCTCATTGACATACACGCCGGGCGCGTCTTCGCGACCTTGCGCGGCGACACCGTATTCGCCCAGCAAATCCACCACGGCTTGCTCCATCAGGCGCACCAGTTCGCGCACGTTGAGCTTCCAGCGGCGCAGATCGAGCAGCAAATAGGCGACGATTTGTCCCGGGCCGTGATAGGTGATCTGCCCGCCGCGATCAATCTTGACGACGGGAATGTCGGTCGCGCCCAGCAGGTGTTCCGGCTTGCCCGCCATGCCTTGCGTGTAGGTAGGGGGGTGCTGCACCAGCCAGATTTCGTCGCGCGTGTCGGCAGTCCGTTCGGCGGTGAATTTCTTCATCGCCTCCCAAGTTGGCTGGTAGTCCACCAGACCTAGCGTGTGGACGACAGGATTCATTCCAGATAATCCGTCAGCAAAAAACACGTCATTCCGGCGCAGGCCGGAATCCAGTTGATTGAAAAGCGACCACGCAAGAGGGGTAACGCTTTGGTTTTGTCCGCTACGCGGAATGTTTTTATTGCTGGATTCCGGCCTGCGCCGGAATGACGGCCTAATTTATTACTTGGGTTCATAGCACCATCTTGACCAGTGGATGGTCGCACAGTTCCTGATACATCGCGTCGAGTTGCGCGCGCGAGGTGGCGCGGACGGTGCAGGTCAGGCTGAGGTAGCGCGCGGTTCTGCTGGCGCGCATCTCCATGCTGGATGCCTCGAAGTCGGGCGCATGTTTGAGGACGACTGCCAGGACGTTCTGCGCCAGTTCGGGGTGCTGTTCACCGAATATCTTGAGCGGAAAGTCGCAGGGATATTCGACCAGGCTTTGGTCGTGCGGGATGACAGGCATTTCGGCTAATTTGTTTTCGGGTATTTTGGTCATTTGGCGCGCATCACTTCACGTTTGAATTGCTGGTACAGGGTATGGATTTTTTTGAACATCGGTCCTGGAAGCGCCGTGCCGATGGGTTTGCCATCCAGATGGGTAATCGCCTGAATTTCGCGCGTGCTGGAGGTGAGCAGCAGTTCGTCGGCGGCAAACACTTCCGCAACGGGAATTTTGCGTATCTGGTACGGAATCGCGTTGGCTCCGGCTAGTTCCAGGATCACGTCGTAAGTGATGCCGGGCAGCATCAGGTGGTCTTGCGGTGGCGCGAGTAACACGCCGTTTTTGACTGCGAAGATGTTGCTGGCCGAACCTTCGGTCAGAAACGCGCCTTCAGATGGAGAGGTGCCTTCACTCGCGGAGCCGGCACGGATCAGGAGGGTTTCCGAGCAGCACGCATCCACCGACAGCTGGCGCAGCAGCACGTTGGGCAGCAACGAGATGGCTTTGATGTCGCAGCGCAACCAGCGGTTGTCCGGCGCGGTGATCGCGGAAACTCCGCTGGTAATCAGGCTGGCGGGTGGCATGAGCAGGGGATTCGCCATGACCAGCACGGTGGGCGGCACGGGTGGGTCGGGGAAGGGGTGATCGCGCGGCGCGACACCGCGCGTGATGTGCAGGTACAGGTACTGGTCTTCCGTCTCGCCCAGCGCGATGAGCTGCTCGCAGATCGTCATCCATGCGGCGGGGCTGAGCGGGTTGGCGAGACGGATGCCGTCCAGGCTGTGCTGCAAACGCCGCAAATGCGCCTCCGGGCGAAACGCCCGGCGCGAATAGACCGGAATGACTTCATATACGCCGTCACCAAAGAGGAAGCCGCGATCCAGCACGGAAATCCTGGCTTCTTCAATGGGCAGATATTGTCCGTTCAGGTAGACGGTCATGGCGTTTACCAGGGGCTGTATTTTTGCACCAGCAAACGGATGCTGTCCCAACCGCGCGAGAATACGTTGGCCAGGCTCACGCTATCCAGTGCGACCAGCGGGAATTCCGCGTAGGGTTTGCCTGCCAGCGTCAGTTTGAGCATGCCAATTTGCTGGCCGGAAACAATGGGTGCGACGATAGGTTGCGGGGTTGCTATGGTGGCCTTGAGCTGCGCAAACTGCCCGTTGGGGATGGTCAGGAACAGGTCGCGTCGCAGGCCGATATTCAAATGTTTGTCCGTTCCCTTCCAGATGCGTACCTGAGTGACTGGCTGGCTGTTTTGATAGAGCCGCACGGTATCGAAATACTGGAAACCATAGTTGAGCAACTGCTGGCTTTCAGAGGCGCGCAGGCTGTCCGACTCCGTGCCGAATACCACGGCAATCAGGCGGCGCTTGTCGCGCTTGGCAGAACCGACCAGGCAATATCCGGCGGTTTCGGTGTGTCCGGTCTTGAGTCCGTCGGCGTAGGGGTCGAGCCACAACAGGCGGTTGCGATTGGCCTGGGTGACATTGTTGAAGGTGTAATCGCGCAGGCTGAACAGCGGATAGTATTCGGGAAAGTCGCGCACTAGTGCGGCCGCCAGCATCGCCATGTCCGTCGCGCTGCTGTAATGCTGCGGATCCGGTATGCCGGCCGGATTGACGAAGTGGGTGTCTTTCATGCCCAGGCGTTGCGCTTCCTGGTTCATCGTGGCGACGAAGGCGGCCTCATTGCCGGAAAGATTGGTCGCGAGGGTGATCGCCGCATCGTTTCCGGATTGTACGATCAGTCCGTGCAAGAGCTCGTCAACCGTGACCGTCTGTGCGGGTTTGAGCAACATGCGTGATTCGCCGCCGGTGTTGAGCGTGGCATCCAGCGGTACGGTAAAACTTTGCTCAAGCGCGATGGTGCCTCGCTTTATGGCGGCAAAAGTGAGGTAGGCCGTCATCAGCTTGGTCAGCGAGGCAGGTTCCATGCGCGCGTTGCCGTTCTGGCTGAGCAATAACTGGTTGCTGGTGAAGTCGTACAGTGCGTAGGATTTTGCAGTCAGGACAGGTGGTGCGGGTAACGCGTAACTTGCGGCGGAAAGCAGCAAGCCGATAAGGAACAGGATGTATTTCATGATGGTGAACGTGTTGAGGATGGGCGATTATAGTCGTTGCCCGAGTGTGGGTGCGAATTTATTCGTCCTTAACACCCTGATTGCGCAAACAAATTCGCATCCCTATAACGCTCGCAAGGTATTGAAAAATTGGATAATTTTATGTCAAGGGGGAGGTGGAGGTGAAGCGGGCGGAAAAAATTTTGCTCATCTATATACTTTGACCTACCGTTTTGTCACATAAGGCTGCTATAAAGCGCGCACTAAAAATTGGAGCAAGAAAATGCAAAGTAAAATCAGTTCACATGATGCGGTTGGTTTCGATTGTTGTTGCAAGCGCGGTCTGCGTGACCGGATGAATATCATCGCAGCAGCCGAGGCGCATCTGGTGTGGAAAAATCGTCTGGGAAACCATGTGCGCGGCATCAGCTTCGAACCTTTGGGCGCGGCAACGCTGGGGCAGGATGGTGTTTGCCAGTTGGGAAACCTGATCAACAGCAGTGCGTTGCTGGCGTTTCACGACATGCCTGAATATGACCAGTTGAGGGATGCCCATGAGCAGTTCCATCAACTGTCTTGTGAGGTGGTGGATAAATTGAACGCGGGGGATCGCGATGCCGCCGCCACCTTGTTTGAAAACGGGTACAGCACCGCCTTGCGGGTGATGCTCGAATCCTTGAGCAAAATGAACCGGTCGTTGCTGAGGTGAAGCGCAGGACGAGTGATAAAAGCGCGGGGATTGAGGGAAAGTCAAAAGCGGTCATGCGGTTTTTTTGCCGTTCTCGCTGCTGAATTCCGGCTTCCCAGTCCCAAATTTCCCAGTCCCAAATTTCCCAGTCCCAAATCCTGAATTACACTGCCCCGGCCATCTGTTTGGCTTGTTCAGCTACCGCGATAAGTTCTTCGGCAAGCGCTTCCGCCTTGTCTGGATTGATCCCCAGCGATAGCCATTCTTCCGCGCTAATCTCCAGTTTTGTGTGTTCGGCAACACCGACATCCGGGAGCATGCGCTCGGCAAGATTGACCAGGCTGACCAGGGGTTGTCCTGCCGCCGCTGCTTCGAGGTCGGGGGTGTGGTGGTAGCGCATGACGGCGATGATTTCTTCCGGCAAGTCCCAGTGCCGCCCCAATTGCGCGCCGATTTCGCCGTGTGTCATGCCGAGCAATTCCTGTTCGATTATTTGCGCCGCGCGTTCTGGCTGCGCGTGTAGCCGGATATGTAGCGCATCGCTGGCAGCCGTGTCCAAATAGCTCAATGCCATGTAACCGATGTCGTGCAGCAGACCCGACAGAAAAATCTGGTCATCCAGCGGGCGGGTGCGCGCCGGCATGGCTTTGCTGAGGGTGCGCATGGCGAGTGCGATAGTTAAACTGTGCAGCCATAACTCATTGATTTTGAAAATACCTTCTGAAGGGGGGCGCATTGCGGAGAGGGTGGCGATACCCAGCGCGATGGATTTGACGCGCGTCAGCCCCAGCAACATGGCGGCATCGTGGACAGAATTTACTTTGCGTGACGCGCCGAACAGGGATGAATTGGACAGGCCGATGATTTTTGCGGAGATCAGCGGGTCTTGTTCGATCAGTTTGAGCAACTGCGCTTCACCTTCATCGCTATCCAGCACCAGTGAGAGCAGCTTTTGTGCGATGGTCGGCATGGCGGGTAGCGAGTCCAACCTGGCGAGATCTATTTTAAAATCAATTTGGCTATTCATGCGTTTCCCCTGGTGATGTGTGTTGGCGGCAAAACTGCCTTGTGCGTCCGTGTGATGCCGGAAGTGATTTTAATATCGGCAGCCAGCGAAAATTCTTGAGGGGGAAATGCCGTTTTTTATGGCTCTGTCGCAATTAGTTGTTGAAAATATTACAACCTTTTTATTATAAGAAACACTCCATGAGCTTCGTCATTCCGGCGAAAGCCGGAATCCAGC
>JAVHSF010000110.1:0-6569 GCA_036172035.1 Gallionella sp.
GTGGTCTTTTTCAGGCTGTTATGGCCGCGTCCCTGCGAGAAGCTGGGACGGCTGTCGTCGCGGCGCGGCGCGTTGTTGCCGCCGCGATTGTTGGCGAAGCTGCGCTCCTGGGGGCGTGCCTGGACGGGTGCTGCGCCAGGACTACGCTCTTGACGTTGTCCTGCAAAACCTTGCGCTCCGGTTGCGTTGGCTTGACCATGCCATTGGCCGTGACCTTCCTTGCGTCCGAGGTGGCTGTGACGGCTGTCTGGCGCGCTGTGGTGTGCGCCCGCGCCGCCGTTGTTGCCGTTGCCGGCAAAAGCTGAACTGCGATTGCCGCCGCCGAAGCCCCCCCGGTTGCCGGCGTAACCGCTACCTGAATTACCGCCGAAACCGCCACGGCGCGCGCCACCGTTGCCCGGACGATCAGAACCGCCGGTACGCAGTTTGTACTTCGCCTCCAGTCCTTCGATGACGTGCATCTTGATGGTTTGCTCGGTGTAGCGTTCGATACGCTTGAGCAATTGTGCATCGCGGTTGGAAGCAAATGAGATGGCGATGCCGTTCGAGCCACCGCGACCGGTACGACCGATACGGTGAACGTAGTCCTCGGTCACTTTAGGCAAGTCGAAGTTGATGACATGCGAGATGCCGCGCACGTCCAGACCCCGCGCCGCCACATCGGTAGCGACCAGAATGCGGATGTTGCCGCTGCGCATGTTGGTCAGCGTGCGGTTACGTTCGCGTTGGCTCATATCGCCGTGCAGTGCCGCAACAGAATGGCCTTGTGCGGAAAGCAGGTCGGCCACGCTGTCGGTATCGCGCTTGGTCGCCATGAACACGATAGCCTGATTCACTTCCGGATCGGTCAACAAATGGCTGAGCAGTTTGTTCTTGTGCGCCACATCGTCAGCGAAAATCATGCGCTGTTCGATGTTTTCGTGCTTGTCCTTACCCGCCGAAATAGTGATGCGCTTAGGCGTTTTCAGCAGACGTGAAGCCAGGTTGCCGACTACGCCATCCAGTGTTGCCGAGAACAGTAAAGTCTGGCGAGTGGCCGGTGTGGCGGCAGCGATGCGTTCCACATCGTCCACGAAGCCCATGTCCAGCATACGGTCAGCTTCGTCGAGAATCAGCATTTCCATGCGCGAAAAATCGATGCGACCGCGTTCCAGATGGTCAATCAGACGACCCGGAGTCGCCACCATGATGTCCACTTGCCCAGAGAGCAAACGGTTTTGCACGGGGTAGGGCATACCGCCCACCACGCTGATGATTTTGAAGCGCATGAATTTACCATATTGGTTGGCAGCTTCGCACACTTGTTGTGCCAGTTCGCGGGTCGGGGTCAGCACCAGTACGCGAGGGCCTTTGCCAGGCAGAGTGGAAGGTGTCGCCAGACGGTTCAGCGCAGGCATGATGAAAGCAGCGGTTTTGCCGCTACCGGTTTGTGCGGAAGCCATCAAATCGTGACCCGCAATGACCTCGGGAATTGCCTGAGCCTGAATCGGCGTTGGCTGGGTGTAACCGGAATCGGCAATCGCCTTCATGATGGAGGCGTGTAAATTCAAATTTTCAAATGACATATTTTTTCCTTATTAAAATCAAATAGAAACCCTTGTCGCGGCGCATTTTTTAGCGCATGAGCGAATATCCGCGCGTCAAATACGGGCGTAGTACCCATTCAAACGGCACGCAGGATATGGGAATTTCCTAAAGTGAACGCAGGTGACAGAGCTGCCCGATGGACGGGTAGAGGGTAGACCGGCGCAATAACATCGTTGCTAACCGGAAAACTCTGAGTCCCTGGAAACAAGGGTAAAGCAGAATTCTTTATAGACAGGTGCGACTTGAAGTCACACGAGAGATAGGTTGGAAACGATGAGCTAATGCCGCATAGCTTGCGGCAAGGCGCGCATTATACTGATTAAAAATATAAAAGCCAGCACCTTTTTTACACGAGTTCGCCACTCGTTGCCTTATAATTCGCCAGCCAATAAATTGCAGGACTTACAGGAGGTTGTTACAGGCTTGGAAACCATGAAGACCAGATCAGCTTACCTTGGCATCCGCTGGAAAATTATCTTGCTTACCGGCATGGTACTCGGGGTAACCAGCATCCTGTTTATCTGGCAGCAGCACAAGCTCCAGCTTCACGAGATGGAGCTTGGTCGCGCAGAATTTCGTGAACACAGCCGTATCATTCTGGATCAGTTGTTTCAGTCGCAAACGTACCGGATGCAGATGTTGGGGAATCTGCTCATCGGACAACCCAATGTTCGCGCGGATGTTTTGCATCATCGTGGTGGCAGTCTGGTACAGACGGTACAAGCCATCGTACCTGAACTCGATTTTGTTCAGGGTATCGTCACGGTGATATTCCATGATACCCGTCAGGAAACGCTGGCCGTTTGGGGGGATACGCTCTACGCCGATGTCAGCAACCCGCTTGCGGGGTTGTCTGCAAGCCATGAAATACCCAACATACGCTTTGTATGCAGAGCAACTTGCGTTCAACAGATAGCGCTTCCCATCAGTCATCGTGGCCGTAAAATCGGCACTGTTGTACTCATCAGCACGCTTGACAAAATCCAGGGGGATTTGCGCAGGCTGGATAAATCGGAGGTCGCCGTGCTGAATGGCAAAATCCGGGATGAGCAGATGCCTGTTTCACAGATGCGCCTCGTTGCCTGGAGTGGCGGACAGGTTATATACGACCTATTGGACGGCGCACGCAAGAGCGTTTGGCGTAATGGGGGGGTTCAGCTAAAACAGGCCGGACAGGTGTATCAAGTGTGGTTGGTTCCAACGCAGCAGACCCGCGACAGCCAGATTCATTTTGCGTTCATTCAAAATGTAACCAGTGTGATGCAATCAATTGATTCAAATGCACAACAATATCTATTGCGTGGGCTATTGTTACTCTGCTCGGCATTGTTGTTGCTTTATATAATGCTGCGACCGACCATGCTGCGTTTTAGTCATCTCAGCAAAATGCTTACATTGCTCGGACAGGAAAATTTCGCCCAAGTCAGGCAGGTCTATGCGGCTCGCCCTATCGGCAAAGTGGTGAGCCATCTGTTGCAGGACGAGGTGGATGAGCTAGAGACCCTGACGCTGGCGCTTGCCGACCGTCTGGAACGGTTGAGTGATGAATCGCTCCGGCATATTGATACACTCAACACCCAGTCCAGCGATTTGAAGCGCGAGCGTGATTTTATTTCCAGTCTGTTGGATACCGCGCCCGTACTCATTCTTAGCTACGGTGCAGATGGCCGGATTCAACTGTGCAATGCTCACGCCCTGAAAACCCGCGGTTTGAAAAAGGTAGTGGGGAAAAATTTCGCCGAGTTGTTTTTGGGTATTAGCCACTCGGAGTATGGCAAGGAACTGTCGGCATTGAGTGCCGGGGTGGTGCGTCGCATGGAATCCAGCATGATCAACCAGGATGGCAGCGTCCACGACGTACTCTGGTTTCATGCCAAGCTCACCGTTGGCGCAACCGATTCAGCCACTTATCTTTCGGTGGGCATGGATATTACCGAACACAAGAGGAACCAGGCCAGGATACATAATCTGGCTTTTTACGACGAACTTACCAAATTGCCTAACCGGCGCACGTTGATTGATTGTATCCAGCACGCCATGTCTGCCAGCGGACAGGACAGGACGCATTGCGCCATTATTTTTATTGATCTGGATAATTTCAATGCCGTCAACGACAGCAAGGGGCGCAATATTGGCGACCAGTTACTTATCGAGATGGGCAAGCGGTTGCGCGACAGTGTGCGTGAATTTGACACTGTGGCACATCTGGGCGTGGATGAATTCGTGGTATTGCTCGAAGAGTTGAGCGAAGACCTGGAACGTGCAGCAACGCAAGCACGGCTGATTGCAGAAAAATTGCGCTCGGCTATCGGTCAGCCCTGCCTGTTGCAGGATTACACCAGCCATCTTACCTGTAGCGCGGGTATTACCCTGTTCAGAGATCACGGTGTCACGGTGGACGCTTTGCTCAGGCAAGCCAATATTGCCATGACACATGCAAAAACTTCCGGGCGCGACAGCCTGCGTTTCTTTGATCCGGCGATGCAACAAGGATTGGAAGCCAGAACTGCGCTGGAAGCCGATTTGCGTCGCGCACTGTCAGAAAATCAGTTCCGGCTGTTTTATCAGGTACAGGTAAATGCTGACGGACTGCCGCTGGGTGCCGAAGCATTGGTTCGTTGGCTGCATCCCGAACAAGGTCTGATGTCTCCCGCACAATTTATTCCATTCGTCGAGGAGACCGTATTGATGCTGCCCTTGGGTCAGTGGTTGCTGGAAACAGCCTGCGCACAGATCAAGGCGTGGGAAGCGGATAAACTGACCTGCGCCTTGCAACTTGCAGTAAACGTCAGCGCGCGTCAATTCCATCAGGCAGATTTTGTGGCGCGGGTAATACAAATTATTGAACAGAGCGGGGCAAACCCGACAAGGCTCAAGATTGAGCTGACCGAGAGTATCGTGCTTGAGGATATTTCAGATGCCGTAGCAAAGATGCTGGCATTAAAGAAAGTCGGTGTGCAATTTTCCATTGATGATTTTGGTACGGCCTATTCGTCGTTATCCTACCTGACGCAACTGCCGCTCGATCAACTCAAGATAGACCAGTCCTTCGTCCGCAACATCGGGGTAAAACGCAGCGACGATATTGTCGTGCAAACCATTATCCATATGGCCAATGATCTTGGCATGGAAGTGATTGCGGAGGGCGTTGAAACACCTGCCCAGCGCCAGTTTTTGCAGGAGGCTGGCTGTCGCGCATATCAAGGGTATCTGTTCAGCAAGCCTTTGGCACTGGCAGAATTTACCGACTATCTGACCAAAATAGCGGCTCAAACAGGCTCGAAAGAAGGGGAGAAATGAAGCAATTTTGCATTCAAAAACAGATAGTTGCTCTGGCCTTCATGCCATTTTTTTTAGTCACACTCGGTTTTGAGGCGTTTTTTCTGTACGGTCGCTATATGGATATGACGCAATCACTGATTACACAGCCACAGTTTCACCAGATACTTTTTCAATCGCTTGCCATTACGATATTCCTGCTGAGTGTATTTATTTATCTGCTGTGGTTCGTCAGTTGCCGTATTACTGCTCCGATCGTCAATTTGAGTTTGGCCTTGCAAAGCATCGCGCAGGGGGAATCTGCCACTCCCGGTACAGTCACCACGCAGGCAAGCGAGTTGTGTACCCTGGCACGGGGAATAAACACACTGACTGAAAATCTACGGAAGGAACATGAAATTCTTCAACGGCGAATTGATGAAGCCACCCAGTCACTCCGCGACAAAAAAGAATTGGCGGAACGCGCCAATCAAAATTCCAGCCGTTTCCTCGCTGTAGCCAGCCATGAACTTCGCCAGCCATTGCACGCATTAAATTTATATATCGCCGAATTACAACGCAAAGTGGTTGGTGCCGAGCCGCAACATCTGGTTGGACAGATCAACCATTCTGTCGAAGCCCTCACACAAATGCTGAACAGTTTGCTCGATATTTCCAAACTCGATGCACGCACCATCGTCCCACAAATAGAGACTTTCACGATGAGCGACCTGCTGGAACGTATTTCAGCCAACCATACCTTGCTGGCGCGCATCAAAAATATCCGTCTGGTGGTGCGACCCTGTTCGTGTTGCGTCAGCAGCGATCAATTGCTGCTGGAACGCATTTTGATGAATCTGGTCAGTAACGCGATACGTTACACGGAGCCGAATGGCAGCGTACTGGTTGCCTGTCGGCATCGCGGCCAGAAAGTACGCATTGAAATAAGAGACAATGGTATCGGTATAGCCAAAGAGGATCAGGACAACATATTCCGTGAATTCCATCAATGCAAACAACCTCAGCTGGATATGCGCAAAGGTTTGGGATTAGGCTTGGCGATCGTGGATCGTTTGGTGAAATTGCTGGGATGTCGGTTATCGCTCAGATCGGCACCCAATGTTGGTACCGTGTTTGCTTTGGAAGTTCCTGCCGCCCAAATGGCTGACAAGAAACCTGACCAGGAAACTATCCAGGCAACGGATACCTCGGCCATTTCCTGTCTGCCTGGCAAGAAAATCCTGATCGTGGATGACGATCCGTTGGTACTGGAAAGCACGGCGCATATCCTCATGTCATGGGGTTGCACCGTATCAGCCGCCGATTCCATGGAAGCGGTAAACAAATTGCTGGATAAGGATTCGGACTGGGATTTGCTTATCACCGACTACCAACTGGAAAACAGCATTACGGGTTTGAACATAATGCAAGCGGTGGCACAACAATTAAACCGCAAAATTCCGTGCCTATTGATTACGGGCAACACCAGCCAGGAGATTTCAAGGCTGGCAAGCACTAGCGAAGACCATGTGGTGCTTTACAAGCCGGTCAAGCCAGCCAAACTCAGGTCGCTGGTAGAGTTTCTATTGAAGGGAAGCGCTACGTAAACATGAATACGTAGCCTCAAAACGCCACCCTCAAACCCATTTTAATATTCGCATAATGTATATTATGTCAAATATGGTACATCGCTTATTCAGAAAATTGCAAAGTTTTTTGGCGGC
>JAVHSF010000111.1:0-1389 GCA_036172035.1 Gallionella sp.
CTTAGAGAATGGTTAATCAAAAATATCGGCGCGATTCTCGCATGAATCTTGAATCTGCCGTTATTGGGTAATGACGATTTTGTCCCCAAGCGCATCCAAGTCTGCGGCTATACTTCACCCATAAAAAATTCATTCCCTTGTGTACTCAACGCTTGGCGCGCAAACGAAAGTGAGTTACGCGGCTATCTGACCCATCGCATGAATGATCCAAATGCGGCGGAAGATTTGCTACAGGAAACCTTCGTCAAAGCCATGCGCCAGGGCAAAGACTTTTGCAGTCTGGATAATGCTCGCGCATGGCTGTTTCAAGTGGCGCGCAATGCGCTGGTGGCTCATCACCGCCTGCACAAGGAAATGAACGATGTTTCCGAGGATATTCCCGCGCCAGAAATACACGCTGAACCCTTGGTGGCATTAAGTGCCTGTGTCGCCAGGGTGCTGACCGAGCTTTCGCCTGAAGACCGCGACATCATCGAGCAATGTGACTTGAACGATATGAAGCAGCAGGACTATGCCAAGTCACATGGCCTGTCTTTAGCCGCCACCAAGTCGCGTCTGCTGCGTGCCAGAGCGCGTATGAGCGATACCTTATCGACCAACTGTAAGGTTGAGTTTGACCCCGAAGGTCGCGTGGTCGGACACGTGCCACGCAAATAACATCAAAAGCGTACTCCTAAGGAAGTCCTGATTTATTCCATTCGTGGTGAGTCGTGAGCTTGTCGAACGGTCGAACCCTGTGCGGAATAAACCTCGATACATCAATCGGTCAAGCCCCCCCTTCGATAAGCCTAGCAGGCTGTCGGACTTGAAGAATCAAAGCGAAACGGGTCAAGCAGGCAAGCCGTTTAGCGGCTGCTCGCAAAATTCGGCTAGGCGAGGGCAGATTTTGCCGATTTTTCAGGTCAATAGTCGTTCTATTGACCAAAAAGGCGGTGGAATATGCACCGTCTAGGCGGATTTGCAGCCGATTCCCTTTAAGTCCGACAGACTCCTAGCCTGAACTTTGCATAAACCATCTGCTGCGCGATTTCATCGCTCCCGTTGTATTTTTTTCGATTTTCAGCCGACAATCCCCCAACCCCCACTGACGGGATGAAGCGTGAATCAGTTGTGGTGAAGGGTGGGGATGCCGTCTCGTGGGCCAAACGTGCCAGATCATGGAGAGGCTAGCATGGCCGTCTTTCTGCCTGCTGGGCAAAGCCGCTGACAGACCTGCGCCAGTAGTAATTTCACTGGGCAGGACGTAGGCAGATGGAGCAGCACGCGATCCTTGTATTGCTTGACCCGCACGGCAATCTTGAACAACGAAAGTATGACGGTCCTGGGCTGAGCGGTAGCTAAAGCCGTGCCTTGCAGCCCTAATTGGCGCAGTTGCTGGTGCAACACATA
>JAVHSF010000112.1:0-6501 GCA_036172035.1 Gallionella sp.
GGTTTTGTCCCGCTCGATCAGCGCGTAAGCCGAATGGTTGTGAATGGATTCAAAGTTTTCCGATTCGACCACATAACCATCCACGCGCTCGTCCGCATTCAGCACTGCGGCGACATCGCGCACCATGTCTTCGACGAACTTGGGGTTGTCGTAAGCACGCTCGGTAACGTATTTTTCATCAGGACGTTTGAGCAAGCCGTACAGCTCGCAGGAAGCCTGTTGCTCGGCGATGCGCACTACGTCTTCGATCCAGACGAAGCGATTGGTGCGCAGTGTGATGGTCACGTGCGAACGCTGGTTGTGCGCGCCGCGCTCGGAAATCTTCTTCGAGCAAGGGCATAAGCTGGTCACGGGAACCAGCACTTTCATGGTGACTTGCGCCACGCCAGCCTTGATTTCGCCGATCAGCGTCACGTCGTAATCGAGCAGGCTTTGCACGCCGGAAACAGGGGCGGTCTTGTTGACGAAATACGGAAAACTCATCTCGATGTGACCGGATTGCGCTTCCAGACGCTGCACCATATCGCGCAGAATAAGTTCAAACGACTCGACGCTGATCTCGCGATCATGTTCGTTGAGTATCTCGACAAAGCGCGACATATGCGTGCCTTTGAAATTATGCGGCAGATGCACATACATGTTGAAAGTGGCGATAGTGTGTTGCACGCCGACGCTCTTGTCCTTGACTACGACCGGATGGCGGATGCCCTTGATGCCGACGCGATTGATGGCAATCTGGCGCAGATCGGCGGTGTTTTGCACGTCGGGAATGGAATCGGGCTTGAGGGTATTCATGATGAGTTTTCTTTCAAATTTCAGACGGCCGGAATTATAACCAATCCCGATAAAATTACTTGGTCAATTGAATGCTGGCGACGATACCGGCGGCATCCAGCCCGCAGTCGGCCAGCATCTGCGCGGGTTCGCCCTGTTCAATGAAACGATCCGGCAAGCCGAGTTGCAATAGCGGAATGGTCACGCCTTGCGCACTCAAGCATTCCGCCACCGCACTGCCCGCCCCGCCCATCACGGTATTTTCCTCCACCGTGACCAGCAATTCGTGCGTAGCCGCCAACTGCCGCACCAGTTCGGCATCCAGCGGTTTGACGAAGCGCATATTGACCACCGTGGCATCCAGCGCTTCGCCTGCCGCAAGAGACGGCGCGAGCATCGAACCGAAAGCCAGTATCGCCACGCGCTCGCCCGCACGGCGCACTTCGCCCCGACCTACGGGCAAAGCCTGCATCCCGTTGTTTATCGCCACACCCGGCCCTTTGCCGCGCGGGTAACGCACCGCGCTCGGCGTATCCAGTTGCATGGCGGTATAGAGCATCTGACGAGATTCGTTTTCGTCCGACGGAACCATCACGGTCATGTTCGGGATGCAGCGCAAATAGGTCAGATCGAAACTCCCGGCATGGGTCGCGCCATCCGCGCCGACCAGCCCGCCGCGATCTATCGCCAGCACCACCGGCAGTTTTTGGATCGCGATGTCGTGTATCAGTTGATCGTAAGCGCGTTGCAAAAAGGTCGAATAAATCGCCACCACCGGTTTGTAGCCATCGCAAGCCAGCCCCGCCGCGAAGGTCAGCGCGTGCTGCTCGGCGATACCCACGTCGAAATAGCGCGCCGGGAATTTCCCGGCGAACTCGGCCATGCCAGAACCCTCGCACATCGCGGGGGTGATGCCGACCAGGCGCTCGTCAAGTACCGCCATGTCACACAGCCATTGTCCGAACACCTGAGTGTAAGTCGGTTTGACCCCGCTGACCTGTGGCGCGACGATACCCCGTTTGCTGTCGAATTTGCTCACCCCGTGATACAGCAGGCAATCGTCCTCTGCCAGCGCGTAGCCCTTGCCCTTTTGCGTGACGATGTGCAGGAACTGCGGGCCTTCCAGTTCGCGGATATTGCCGAGCGTATCAAGCAAGGCATCCAGATCGTGACCGTCTATCGGGCCGATGTAATTAAAGCCGAATTCCTCGAACATCGTACTCGGCGTGACCATGCCTTTGACGTGTTCCTCGGCGCGCTTGGCGAATTCCAGCATCGGCGGCATTCCCTTCAGCACCTTTTCGCTGTTGCGCCGCATCGCCGCATAAAAACGCCCCGACATCAGCTTGGCCAGATAATTGTTGAGCGCGCCGACCGGGCGCGAGATGGACATATCGTTGTCGTTAAGAATCACCAGCAGATTGGCATTCATCGCGCCCGCGTTGTTGAGCGCCTCGAACGCCATGCCGCCGGTCAGCGCGCCATCGCCGATGATCGCCACCGAGCGCCGCGCCGAGCCGGATAATTTTGCCGCCACCGCCATGCCTAATGCCGCCGAAATGGACGTGCTGGAATGCCCCGTGCCGAAGGTGTCAAAAGGGCTTTCGTCGCGCTTGGGGAATCCGGCGATGCCGCCCGCCATGCGCAAAGTCTTCATTGCCTCGCGCCGCCCGGTAAGGATTTTATGCGCGTAAGTCTGGTGACCGACATCCCACACCAGCCGGTCTTCCGGCGTGTCGTAAAGGTAATGCAGGGCGATGCTCAGTTCCACCGTCCCCAAATTGGAAGACAAATGCCCGCCCGTTTTGCTGACCGACTCGACCAGAAACTCGCGCAGTTCGCGCGCCAGTTCCGGCAACTGCTCGCGCGACAGACGGCGCAGGTCTACGGGCGCGTTGATGGTATTGAGCAATGGATACATCAAAACTTTCTTAACACAATAAAATCGGCCAGTTCGCGCAAGCGTTGCGCCGCATCGCCAAATTCCGCCAAGGCCGCGATCGCTTCACCGTGCAGATGCCGCGCCATGTCGCGCGCGGCCTGCACGCCCAACAGCGTGACATAGGTCGGCTTGTCGTTATCGGCATCCTTGCCAGCGGTTTTGCCCAGCGTGGCGGTATCCGCTTCAAAATCGAGTACATCGTCCACCACCTGAAACGCCAGCCCGACACACTTGCCGAAATGATCGAGCTTGTCCAGTTGTGCCACCGTGCCATCCGCCACCTCCGAACCGCAACGTGCACCCAGCAATATCGCGGCGCGAATCAGCGCACCGGTCTTGTGGATGTGCATGTTTTCCAGTTCCGGCAGGCCGAGCGACTTACCCACGCTTTCCAGGTCTATCGCCTGCCCGCCCGCCATGCCGCGCGAACCGGCAGCCACCGCCAGCAGTTTGACCATCTCCAGTTGGCGCGTTGCATCGTCGCTCAGACTATGTTCGGCAAGCAACTGGAACGCCAGCGTCAGCAGGCTGTCGCCTGCCAGCAAGGCGGTCGCCTCATCGTATTGGACATGACAAGTCGGTTTGCCCCGGCGCAACACATCGTTGTCCATGCAAGGCATATCGTCGTGTACCAGCGAATAGGCGTGTATCAGTTCGACTGCCGCCGCCGCGATATTGACGCGACTTTGCTCCGCCCCGACCAGCTCGCCCGCCGCGAAGGCCAGCAAGGGGCGCACCCGCTTGCCGCCATCCAGCACCGCATAGCGCATCGCCTGGTGCAGCCGCTGCGGCGCGACCTCCGCTTGCGGCAACAACCCGCGCAACACCTCCTCAAAACGGGCTTGGTGGGCTGACGACCAGCTTGCGAAATCGGCGCGCATCACGCGTTTTCTCCGGGGGACCATTCCTTCAATACGCCCTCTTCCAGCACGCGCACCTGTTGCTGGGCATCTTCGAGGCGACTGCGGCAAAATGTCAGCAACTCGGCACCGCGCTTATAGGCGACCAGCGAATCTTCCAGCGACAGCTTACCCGCCTCCATATCTGCGACGATTTGCTCAAGCTCGGCCATTGCCGACTCGTAGCCCTGTGGTTTTTGAGATTTGCCAGCCATATCGTTCTCTGCGTGGGAAAGTTGGGCATTTTACCCAACGCACCCTATATGAGCCAATTTTTGTTGCCCTCCCACCTCATTTAAGAGAAAATCGCCCCCTTTCCCGTAACGCAATTTGCAAGGATAACGTGGGCATGTCCAATATCGCCGCCGCACATCAACTCACCCCAAGCCAGGTTCAACCGCCTCTCGGCTGGTACTTCAATCCCAGGATACTGGAGTTGGAGCAGCGCGTGCTGTTCGAGCAAGGCCCGAACTATGTCGGCCACGAATTGATGGTGCCGACGCTGGGCGACTATCAGGTGCTGCGCGACGAGGCGCAAATGCTGGTGCGCAACCCGAATGGCGTGGAACTGCTGTCCAACATCTGCCGTCATCGTCAGGCGACCATGTTGCAGGGGCGTGGCAACGCGCAACACATCGTCTGTCCGCTGCATCGCTGGACCTACGAAACTGACGGGAAATTACTAGGTGCGCCGCATTTTCCGGAAAACCCCTGTTTGCATCTGAACAAGTCACCCTTGCAAAACTGGAACGGTATGTTGTTCTCGGGTAAACGCGACATCGCCACGGATTTGGCTAACGTTGGCGTGATGCATGACCTTGATTTTTCAGGATATATGCTGGAACGCGTGCAAGTAGACGAATACGCCTTCAACTGGAAGACCTTCATCGAAGTCTATCTGGAAGATTACCACGTCGTGCCTTTCCATCCCGGGCTGGGTAATTTCGTGGACTGCGACGATCTCAAGTGGGAGTTCGGCGAACAGTACAGCGTGCAGACGGTCGGCATCAAAAATGCACTGAAGAAGGTCGGCAGCGCCGCTTACGGCGACTGGCAGGAACAGGTGTTGCGCTATCACGGCGGCAAGCTGCCGAAATACGGCGCGATCTGGCTGACTTATTATCCCAACATCATGGTCGAATGGTATCCGGGCACACTGGTCATCAGCACGCTGATCCCGCGCGGCGTGGATGCCTGCACCAACATCGTCGAATTCTATTATCTCGAAGACATCGTGCTGTTCGAGCGCGAATACGTCGAGGCCGAACAGAAGGCTTACAACGAAACCGCCGTCGAGGACGACATCATCTGCCTGCGCATGAATCAGGGACGCCGTTCGCTGTATCAGCGCAGCATCGAAGAACACGGCCCCTACCAATCGCCCACCGAAGACGGCATGTTGCACTTCCACGAATACCTGCGCCGCAACCTTGCGCCACATCTCTAAGTTACCGTCATTCCGGCGCAGGCCGGAATCCAGTAAATCAAAAAACTCCCGCGCAGCGGGTCATTTCAAGGTATTGTCCGCTGCGCGGTGCGTCATATTTTGCTGGATTCCGGCCTGCGCCGGAATGACCAATTAGCATGGGCTCGCTGTGGATGCTGGTCGCGGGTTTTTTATTCGCCGGCATGGGCGTGTTCGTCAAACTCGGCGCGAGCGACTTCTCGCATATTGAACTGGTGTTTTACCGCTCCCTCATCGGCCTGCTGCTGGTGTACGTGATACTGAGGCAGCAACGCGTCAGCCTCGTCACCCCCTACTGGCGTAATCACCTTTGGCGCGGCCTGTCAGGCACAGTGGCGCTGGTGCTGTTCTTCTACTGCATCACCGTGCTGCCGCTGGCCACCGCTGTCACACTCAACTACACCGCCCCGCTGTTCCTCACCCTGCTCACCATGCTGGTGTTCAAGGACAAATTCAACCCGGCCCTGACCATCGCCATCGGCCTGGGATTTTGCGGCGTGGTGTTGCTGCTGCACCCGACCATGGCGCGCGACCAGCAACTGCCCGGCCTGCTCGGACTTATCTCGGGCTTTCTGGCTGGTGTCGCGTATCTCAACGTCAGACAACTCGCCCTGCTGGGCGAACCGGACACGCGCACGGTGTTTTATTTCAGCCTGATCGCCACCCTGTGCGGCGCGGGCTGGATGCTGTTCGGCGACATCCACCCGATTACCCGCCACAATCTGCCGACCCTGCTGGGACTAGGCAGCACCGCCACCCTGGCGCAACTCGCCATGACCCGCGCCTACCGCGTCGGCAAGACGCTGGTAGTAGGCAGCCTGGCCTATAGCACCATCCTCTTCGCCAGTCTGTTCGGCATGATGCTGTGGCATGAAATCCTGCCGCTGGCGAGTTGGCTGGGAATGGCATTCATCATCGCCGGTGGTGTGCTAAGCTTGAGCCTGTCACCGAAACACTAAAAAGGCGCAGACCATCATGATCACCCTCGAACAAACCGACAACCTCGTCAACGCCGCCGTGCTGGGCGAATTCACCCTCACCGACTTCAAGACATTCGAAGAACAATCCCTGTACAAACTCAAAGCGCCCGGCACGCTCAACCTGCTGTTCGACCTGCGCGGCATGTTGGACTACAGCGTGGATGTCGCCTGGGAAGAAATCAAATTCTTCAACCGCGAACACAACCACGACTTCAACAAAATCGCCGTCGTCACCGACGACCAATGGCTCACCTGGAACGCCTGGCTCTCGCGCCTGTTCGTGGATGCCGACATCCGCGTGTTCACCGATTATGATGAAGCGAAGGCATGGGCGCAGGGGTAAGGTGCATTTTCAATAACTCTATTTGATGACATCTGACAGGATTTTACCAAATAAACAAATAGTTAATTGACAACATGAGTGAAACACAACACTGTAAC
>JAVHSF010000113.1:0-3050 GCA_036172035.1 Gallionella sp.
GTCATCCAGCCCCGAATCATTAAGATAGCGCAACTGCGCGCCGCGCTGCGCCTGTTCCGCAAAAAACTCGGCCACTGCCGATAATTGCGTTTCGGTGGTGTCCAGACGATTCATCTGATGGCGGAACGAGGCCGAACCCGCCAGCCCCTTGGTGTACCAGGAAATGTGTTTGCGCGCGATACGCAAGCCCGATTCTTCGCCATAAAAATCATATAATTCAATAATATGCGCCAGTAACACGCGGTGTATTTCGGTAACTTCCGGCGCGGCCAGATGTTCGCCGGTCTGCAAAAAATATTCGATTTCACGGAACAGCCAGGGTCGCCCCTGCGCCGCGCGGCCGATCATCACCGCATCCGCACCGGAATATTGCAGCACATGGCGCGCCTTTTCCGGGCTGGTAATGTCGCCGTTGGCGATGACGGGAATCTTCACGCTGGCTTTCACCGCACTAATGGTGTCGTATTCGGCATCCCCCGTATAGGCGCAAGCGCGGGTGCGGCCATGAATCGCCAGCGCCTGGATGCCTGCCGCCTCGGCGATCTGCGCGATGCGCACCGCGTTACGGTTATGTTTGTCCCAGCCGGTGCGAATTTTGAGCGTTACCGGCGCGTCCACCGCGCCGACCACCGCGTCCAGCAGCCTGCCGACCAGCGGCTCGTCCTGCAACAAGGCCGAACCCGCCATCACATTGCAGATTTTTTTGGCCGGGCAACCCATGTTGATGTCTATGATCTGCGCGCCATGATCCACGTTATATTTCGCCGCTTCCGCCAGCATTTTCGGATCGGCACCGACGATCTGCACCGAGATCGGGTCAACCTCACCCTCGTGGTTGGCGCGGCGCTTGGTCTTCTCAGAACCGTACAGCAGCGAATTGGACGCGACCATCTCGCTCACCGCCATGCCCGCGCCCATACGTTTGCACAACATACGGAAAGGCCTGTCGGTCACCCCCGCCATGGGGGCAACGATAAGGTTATTTTTAAGCTGATAAGGACCGATGCGCATGGATAAATTTCCAAAAGGGTTGCGGATTATAGAGCAAGCGGACAAGCATGGAAAATATCGCTATGATTCGCCCCCATGAAAACCTCCATGCAATACGATATCGTCATCGTCGGCGGCGGCCTGGTCGGCGCGAGTCTGGCCGCCGCACTCAGGGATAGCGGACTATCGCTGGCGCTGGTCGAGGCGGGTACCGCCCCTGCGATAAACGACGATACCCCGCTAGACGATACCCCGATAACAGAAAACTGGGACAGCCGCATTTACGCGATCAGCCCCGGCAGCCGCCGTTTTCTCGAACAGTCGGGCATCTGGCAAAGGCTGAACAAAAGCCGCATCGCGCCCGTGGAAGAAATGCGGGTATTCGGTGACACAAACTCAAAAATTGAATTTTCCGCCTACCAGATGGGCGTGGCGGAACTGGCCTGCATCCTGGAAAACCGCCACCTGCAAGCCGCGCTGTGGCAAGTTTTACGGGGTCAGGACAACCTGGATTTCATCCATCCGGCGCGCTGCGCCGCGCTGGCGCTAGGCGACGATGTCGCCGAACTCACGCTGGAGGATGGCCGGGTGTTAAGCGCGAAGCTGATGGTCGGCGCGGACGGGCGCGACTCCTGGATACGCAATCAGGCGGGTATCAGTGCCGCACCGGTGGATTACCGGCATCACGGCGTGGTCGCCAATTTTACTTGCGAACGGCCACATCGGGGCATCGCCCACCAGTGGTTTCAGCCGGATGGCATCCTCGCTTTGCTGCCGCTACCGGGCAACCGCGTGTCCATGGTGTGGTCGGTAACGCCCGAAACCTCAGCCGAATTGACGGCGCTGACGGATGAGGCGCTTGGTGAACGGGTGGCCGCTGCCTCTCACCACACGCTGGGCGCGCTGCGCGTCATCACGCCCGCCGCCGCATTTCCGCTGCGCCTGTTGACGTTGCCGCACATCAGCGTGCCGCGCGTGGCGCTGATCGGCGATGCCGCGCACAACATGCACCCGCTGGCCGGACAGGGCGTCAACACCGGCTTCCGCGATGCCCGCCAACTGGCGGAACTGCTGCTGGATAGAGGCGGATGCAGCGATTGCGGCGATGCGCAACTGATGCGACGTTACGACCGCAAGCGCCGTGAAGACATCTACACCATGCAGTTCACCACCTATGGGCTGAAAACCTTATTCTGTAACGATGACCCCGCGTTGCGTGCGCTGCGCAATCTCGGTCTGAACGCCACCCATCACCTGACTCCGCTCAAAAAATTACTCATGCAACACGCCCTCAACTAACGCCATGAAAAATATGTATAAAATCATCTCGCTACTGTTATGCCTCACCTTCTCCTCTGCTCATGCCGGCGAAGCCGAAATCCGCCAGTCGCTGCAAAGCAAATTTGCCGGCATCGGCAAACTGGAACACATCGTCAAAACGCCCTATTCCGGCCTCTATGAGGTGGTGGTGGGCGACCAGTTGCTGTATACCGACGAACGGGGGCAATATCTGTTCGACGGCAGCATCATCGAAGTCAAGAGTCGCACCGACCTGACGGAACAGCGCCGCCACGCGTTGTTTGCCGTTGATTTCAATGCGTTACCGCTGAACCTGGCCGTCAAAAAAGTGAAGGGAAACGGCAAGCGAAAAATGGCCTATTTCACCGATCCAAACTGCGGATTTTGCAGAAAGCTGGAAAAGGAATTGAGCCAGGTCAGCGATGTCACGCTGTACCTGTTCATGTACCCGATTTTCCAGGGTTCGGATGAGATCGTGCGCAACATTCGTTGCGCAAAAGACCCGGTCAAGGCGTGGGACGAGCTGATGCTGCAAGGCAAATCGCCTGCCCAGGCCTCCTGCAAGACAGCCACCGAGCAAGTCGTGGCATTGGGTAAAAAACTACGCATAAACGGCACGCCGAACCTGATTTTTGCCGATGGCACACAAATCCCCGGCTATTTGCCCGCCGCCGAACTGGAAAAACACCTGAACGTCGGCAAATAAGCCCGACATCACTCGCCTCACTCCACACCGGGGTGAGGCGAATCAGTCGCATTTA
>JAVHSF010000113.1:3150-4753 GCA_036172035.1 Gallionella sp.
GGCAATCAGTCGAGCGCGGGTTCTGCGTCTTTGGGGAACAGCACCCACATCTGCCCGCGCTGTTTCATGCGTCCGGCTTGAGCGCCCGCCCGATCGCCGAAACCCCAGAAGAAATCCGCCCGCACCGCGCCGCGTATCGCCCCTCCGGTATCCTGCGCCAGCATCAGGCGGTTGAGCGGCGCAGCCTGATTCGGATAAGTGGTGGACAAAAATACCGGCGCACCGAGCGGAATGATGCGCGGGTCAACCGCGATGCTGTATTCATTGGTGAGCGGCACGCCCAGCGCGCCCAGCGGGGCGGATAGACCATCCGGTAATTCACGGAAAAATACATAGCTGGGATTTTGTTCCAGCAGCGCCGCCAATTTTTCGGGATGTTGCTCCGCCCAGCTTTTGATGCCTTGCATCGAAGCCTGCTCGATTTTAAGCTCGCCCATGTCTATCAGTTTTTTACCAATGGAAACATAGGGATGACCGTTCTGGTCGGCGTAGCCCACCTTGACCAGACGGCCATCCGCCAGCTCGATGCGGCCCGAACCCTGAATTTGCAGGAAGAACAATTCGACCGCGTTTTCCACCCAGAACAATTCCCGCCCGCGTAGCGCACCCTTGCCCCCATCAATCTCGGCGCGATTGAAATAAGGCACGACACGCCGCCCCTCCAGACGACCGCGCAGACGCAAGCCCTTAAACTGCGGATAAAGCTCCGTCAAATCTATGGTCAGCAAATCGTCCGGTTCGGCATACAAGGGGTATTTGAAGCGGGCGGACTTGACGCGACTGCCCAGCAACCTGGGCTCGTAATAGCCGGTAATCAACCCTTGCGAAGAACCATCGGGATTGAACACCTGGTAAGGCGTGAATGCCTGCTCAAAAAATGCGCGCAGCGATTCATTGTCAGTCTGCGCCAGCGCGCTGGCCTGCGCGCAAACCGCCTGCCAGGCCGGCTTGCCCTGCAAAGCCTGGCAGCTTTGCTGGAAAGCCAGCCAACTTTGCTGCAAATCCACCGTCTGCCAGTCCGGCAGCATCTCCCACTTGCTCACCGCAAACGACGCAACGGGCGGAACAACCGGCTGAACAACCGGCGGAACAACCGGCGGAACGACCGCAGGCTTTGGCGGCACGGCACAGGCTGCGAGCAACAACAGCGGGAATAGTGCCGCCTTAAAGCGCATGAAAAAAATAGCTTTAATGCAAAACACGCGGCACACTCAACACAAATTCGGGAATTTCGACCTCGAAGGCCTCGCCCTCTTCGTCGTGCATCAAATAACTGCCCTTCATCGTGCCGACCTGGGTCGCCAGCAAGGTGCCGCTGGTATATTCAAAGCTCTGGTTGGGCTGCAACAGGGGCTGTTCGCCGACCACGCCCTGACCGCGCACTTCCTGAACATGGCTGTAGGCGTCGGTGATAATCCAGTGGCGGCTCATCAGCCTCGCGGCCACCGTGCCCAGGTTGGTGATGTTGATGGTGTAGGAAAACACGAAGCGGTCAGCCGCCTCGTCGGACTGTTCGGGCAGATATTTGACCTGCGTCTGAACGATGATGCCATGTTGTACATTTTTACTCATGCGCGGCATTTGAACCGATTTTACCTTGCGG
>JAVHSF010000113.1:4853-6451 GCA_036172035.1 Gallionella sp.
AAAAATGAACGGTTATCTGAAACGCATCCTGAATGCCCGCGTGTATGACGTGGCGATTGAATCCCCGCTGGAAGTCGCACCCAATTTATCGGCGCGCACCGGCAACACCCTCCTGCTCAAGCGCGAAGACATGCAGCCGGTGTTTTCCTTCAAACTGCGCGGCGCTTATAACAAAATGGCGCAGCTCACCCCCGAACAGCTTAAGCGCGGCGTGATTGCCGCCTCGGCGGGCAACCATGCGCAAGGCGTGGCGCTGTCGGCGCAAAAACTCGGCTGCAAGGCGGTCATCGTGATGCCCACTACCACCCCGCAAATCAAGATTCAGGCGGTCACGGGCCGGGGCGCTAAAGTGGTGCTGTTCGGCGATTCCTATTCCGATGCCTACGCACATGCGCTGGAACTGGAAAAAGACAACGGCATGACCTTCGTCCACCCCTACGACGACCCCGATGTGATCGCCGGGCAAGGCACTATCGGCATGGAAATATTGCGCCAGCACACCCAGCCGATCCACGCGATTTTCTGCGCCATCGGCGGCGGCGGGCTGATTTCCGGCGTGGCGGCCTACGTCAAGGCGCTGCGTCCCGACATCAAAATCATCGGCGTACAGCCGGTGGATTCCGATGCCATGTCCCGCTCCATCAAGGCAAATAAGCGTGTCATTCTCGATCATGTCGGGCTGTTCGCCGACGGCGTGGCGGTCAAGCAAGTAGGCAAAGAAACCCTGCGCCTGTGCCGCAAACTGGTGGACGAGATCATTCTGGTGGATACCGATGCGACCTGCGCCGCACTGAAAGACGTGTTTGAAGACACCCGCTCCATCCTCGAACCGGCGGGGGCGCTGGCGATTGCCGGCGCGAAAGCCTACGCGGAACGGGAAGGCATCCGTGGCGAGACGCTGGTCGCCGTCGCCTGCGGCGCGAACATGAATTTCGACCGCCTGCGCTTCGTCGCGGAACGCGCCGAAATCGGCGAAAAACGTGAATCCATCCTCGCCGTGACCATCCCCGAAACACCGGGCAGCTTCCGCAAATTCTGCACCTTGCTGGGCCGTCGCAACATCACCGAATTCAACTACCGCTACGCCGACCCGAAAGCCGCGCGCGTGTTCGTCGGCATCCAGGTGCGCGATCAGCTTGAAACCGCCGAACTGGTGGAAAAACTGCAAAGCCACAAGCTGCCGACGCTGGATCTTTCCGACAACGAAATGGCCAAACTGCATCTGCGCCATCTGGTCGGCGGCCACGCGCCCAAAGCAGAGAACGAAATCCTGTTCCGCTTCGAGTTCCCCGACCGTCCCGGTGCGCTGATGCAATTTTTAAACAGCATGAGTCACAACTGGAACATCAGCCTGTTCCACTACCGCAACCACGGCGCGGACTACGGACGCGTGCTGGTCGGAATGCAAGTGCCACACCACGACAAACAGGCACTCAAAACCTTTCTCGACACCCTGGGTTATCCATATTGGGACGAGAGCGACAACCCGGCTTACAAGCTGTTCTTGGGCTAGTTTCACAAGGAGATAAAAATGCGCAAAGATGAGGCTTTGAAAATACTGGCCGAACACAAAGCCGAACTGGTACGGCGCTTCGGCA
>JAVHSF010000114.1:0-1371 GCA_036172035.1 Gallionella sp.
CTTGTTCTAACAACACATTTACGGCGACGCTCATGGCGCAATCTCCTTGTTCATTCTGCGAGGTTTTTACCCGCACAACGCCAAGTAAAGTAGGGTAGATATGTCCACCCTACTTTACTTGATTTACGGCGAGCCAAGCTATCACTTCAACGACATTTTTATCTGGCGGAAATACAGGGTAAAAACACTTTTTAATCACGCCATCTTTAAGAATCAGCGTTAGCCTTTTAATCAATTTTAAGCCGCCAACTTCAAGCAGAGGTAATTTCAAAGCTGTGGATAAAGAATAATCAGCATCGCTCAATAGCGAATAAGGCAACCCCAAACGATTTTAGGCTTCTTTTTGCGCCTCTAATGTTTGAGTGCTTATGCCGTAAACGCCTATGCCATTACGTTTGAGTTCACTGTAATTATCACGATATGAACATGCTTGGGGCGTACATCCAGCAGCACCAGGAATTTGAACCCAGCCCTCGGGAATGGCGACCCCGGGGCATCCTGTCATTGGATAGCAGAAAATTACGTTCCAACCGCGCAAACTGGACAGATTAATTTCTTGATTATCTGTTGATAATAGCGAAACGTTAGGCATCCTCATGTTTTCCAAATGCCCACACGCACCATCGTCTAAAGGAATTGGTAAATTCGTGGGAATAGAAAAAATTACATCTGCTGGTGGTTGAGTATTTTTCATGGCGACTTCGAATACTTAATGACGGAAGTGACGATACCCCGTGACCACCATCGCAATGCCATGCTCATCCGCCGCAGCGATAACTTCTGCATCGCGCATCGAGCCGCCCGGCTGAATCACGGCCTTGGCACCAGCTTCGGCCAGCACGTCGAGACCGTCGCGGAACGGGAAGAACGCGTCGGAGGCGACGACGGAATCCACCAGGCTCAGGCCTGCGTTTTGCGCCTTGATGCTGGCGATGCGGGTGGAATCCACGCGGCTCATTTGCCCCGCGCCCACACCCAAGGTTTGCCCGCCTTTGCAGAACACGATGGCGTTGGATTTGACGAATTTCGCCACGCGGAAGGCGAACAGCAGGTCTTGCAGTTGTTCCTGGGTGGGCTGGGTTTTGGTGACGACTTTGAGGTGTTCGGGTTGCACCACGAACAGGTCGGGCGTTTGCACCAGCAAGCCGCCACCGACGCGTTTCATATCATATTGGTTGTGTGCATTGGACAGCGGCACGATGAGCACACGCACGTTTTGTTTGGCTGCGGTCACGGCGAGCGCGGCATCGCTGGCACTTGGCGCGATGATGAGTTCGACAAATTGATTTTCGGTGATTTGTTTGGCACTCGCCTCATCCAGCTCTCGATTAAAAGCAATAATGCCGCCGAACGCGGAAGTGGGGTCGGTGG
>JAVHSF010000115.1:0-1358 GCA_036172035.1 Gallionella sp.
TCGACCAGCGCCGTGCCACCCGGCGGCTCCATCATCGCTGCCGCCACGTCGCAGGACGCGATGATGGCGTATTGCGGGCTGGTGGAGGTGTGCATCAGATAGGCTTCATTGAAAATCTGCTTGTTCAGCTTGCGGCTCTTCGGCTCGCGCACCAGAATCTGCGAGGCCTGGCTCAAGCCTGCCAGCAACTTGTGCGTGGATTGCGTGGCGAAAATCATGGACTCCCTGGCACGAGGCCTGTCACGACCGATAGCGTGCATATCCTTGTAAAACGCGTGGAACGCCGCATGGGGCAGCCACGCCTCGTCAAAATGCAGCGTTTCGATGCGCCCGTCCAGCATCTCCTTGAGCATCTCGACGTTGTACACGATGCCGTCGTAAGTGCTTTGCGTGATGGTCAAAATGCGCGGCTTCCTGGTCTTGTCCACAATGAACGGGTTCGCATCTATCTTGCGCTGGATGCTTTCCGGCTCGAATTCCGATTTCGGGATGGGGCCGATGATGCCGAAGTGATTGCGGGTAGGTGTCAGAAACACAGGCACTGCGCCGGTCATCATGATCGCGTGCAGGATGGATTTGTGGCAATTGCGATCCACCACCACGATGTCATCCGGCGCTACCGTAGAATGCCAGACGATCTTGTTGGAAGTGGACGTGCCGTTGGTCACGAAGAACAGATGGTCGGAATTAAAAATTCGCGCCGCATTATGCTCGCTGGCGGCCACCGGACCGGTATGGTCAAGCAACTGCCCCAGTTCATCCACCGCATTGCACACGTCGGCGCGCAGCATGTTTTCACCGAAAAACTGGTGGAACATGCGTCCCACAGGCGACTTCAAAAAAGCCACACCGCCGGAGTGTCCGGGGCAATGCCACGAATAAGAACCGTCCTGGGCGTAATGCACCAGCGCGCGGAAGAACGGCGGTGCCAGCGAATCCAGATAGGCCCTGGCCTCGCGGATGATGTGGCGCGCCACGAATTCCGGCGTGTCCTCGTGCATATGGATGAAGCCGTGCAGCTCGCGCAACACATCGTTCGGGATATGCCTTGAGGTGCGCGTCTCGCCGTACAGATAAATCGGAATGTCGGCATTCTTGTAGCGAATCTCTTCGACAAAGGCGCGCAACGACTTCAGTGCGACCTCGACCTCTTCATTGCTACCCCCGCCGAATTCCTCATCATCAATGGACAACAGAAAGGCCGACGCGCGGCTTTGTTGCTGGGCGAACGAAGTCAGGTCGCCATAACTGGTCACGCCCAGCGTCTCCATGCCCTCTTTTTCGAGCGCATCCGCCAGCGCGCGTATGCCCAGACCGCTGGAATTTTCGGAACGGAAATCTTCATCAATGATGATGAT